>JAQGID010000056.1 GCA_028291405.1 Rhodospirillales bacterium
CTCAAGCGGCCGCCGCTGACCGAGCTGATGAAGAACATCTGGTTCGACACCTGCGTCTACCACCAGCCCGGCATCGACCTGCTGACCAAGGTGATCCCGGTCGAGAACATCCTCTTCGCCTCCGAGATGGTCGGGGCGGTGCGCAGCATCGATCCCGAGACCGGGCATTACTTCGACGATACCAAGCGCTACGTCGACGCCGTCTCTTGGCTGAGCGAGGCGGACCGTCTCGCCATCTACGAGGGCAACACGAAGCGGGTCTTCCCGCGCCTCAAGGTCGGCGCAAAGTAACGGTCCGTGCGGCGCCGGCTCGTCCGGCGCTGTCACTTCCAGGCCTCGACGTTGAGACTGATCGGCTCGCCGGCGAACTGCACGGAGCTGGCGTCATCGAAGAGTCCGAAGGCGGCGACACGGCGCGCGGAGCGGAACCCAGCACGGCCGAGGTAATCCTGCATGAAGTCCCATGTCAGGCCGCTGTAGTGCACGTCGTGGGCGTCGATCCGGCCGCCGAACATCATGCGCATCAAGAGCATTTTCTCGGCCGGAGTCCGTCCCGGCGCCGCGAACAGTCGGCAAAGAATGTCGAGATCCGGCACCGAGAACATCAGCCGCCCGCTGGGCACCAGGACCCGGTTGATCTCGTGGAGAGCACGCGGCAGCTCGGCGTCGTAGCCGAGATGCTCGAGGACGTGCGAGGCATAGACCTCGGCGCAGGAGCCATCGGGGAAGACCGAGAGATCGGTGCAGGACCCGACGTGATCGACGCCCGGACCTGGGCTGATGTTGACGATCGTCCAGCCATCGCGGACCGCGACGCCGCCGAGATGGAGACGCAGTCCGGCGCTGGCGGTCGGTCCGCTCATTGCTCGAGCGGAATGCCGGTGGGCTTGCTGACGACTTTCCAAGTCTTCTGCCCCGGATCCCAGAGAGTGACAACGGCATCCCTCTCGTCGAGGCCGCGCTGCGGGATCCTGGGGAAATCGTAGACTCCGTTGATGCCGGGGAAGCCCTGCAGCTTGGCGAGGTCATCGCGGACCTGGACGGCGGTCGCGGCGGGGCCGAGCTTGCGAATCGCGTCGACGACCAGCAGCGCCGGGTCCCAGGCGAGCACCGCCGCGACGTCCGGCGTCACCTTGGCCGCCTCGTAGGTGGCGAAGAAGCCGGCCTGCGCCTTCTCGACGGCGGGATCGAGGGTAAGCCTCGCATCGTGCTTCGGCCATTCCGAGGACGGGATGAAGAGCTGCTTCGGCAGGAAATCGGCGTATTGCGTCATCTGCGCCAGCGTCATGTTGCCGTTGGTCGTCCCGACCGGCAGGTCGAGCCCGGCCTGGATGATGCCCTTGAAGACGGTGCCGATCGGGCCGCCGGTGCTCCACGCGATCAGCGCCTGGGGCTGCGCCGCGCTGATCTTCTCAATCTGCGCCGAGACGCTGACGTCGGTCGGCGTGAAATGCTCGTTGGCAACGAGGGTGACGCCCTTGTTGTCGGGTCGCGCCAGCACATCCTTGATGCCGCGTTCGGCGTCTTGGCCCGAGGCGTCGGTGCTCGTGATCAGCGCGAGCTTGGTCCAGCCCTTTAGCCTGTAGAAGGTGATCAGCGCCGAGGCGAGATCGACCGTCGAGACGTTCGAGGTAAAGACGTAATCGCCCTTCTCCGGGTGAATGCCTGGCGACAGGCAGTACATCACCGGCCCCTCGCGCATCAGCGGCGCCATCGCATTGCACATCCCGACGACCGCGGAGCCGATGACGACCGCAGGGTGCGACGCCACGATCTGCGAGGCGAGCTGCACTGCCGTCTGCGGCTGCGACTGGTCGTCGTGGAAGATGAATTTCAGCTTGCGCCCCTGGATGCCGCCCTCGCCGTTGACGTAGCCCTCGGCGAGTTGGAGCCCCTGCTGCTCGGCCTTGCCGAGGAACGAGCCGCCGCCGGTCAGGGGCAGCACGACGTTGATCTCGTAATCCTCCGCGGCCAGCGCGGGCGTCGCGAGCAGCGCCATTGCCAGTACCATGCCGCAACCGATTGCACTCTTCCTCGACATCACTTCCGCTCCCTGGGATCGCATTCTTGCCGCGACCTTATCATTCCGCGCTGCCATTCGCGATCCCGAGACGTTTGCCAGGTCACGACCCTAAAAACGGAGCCACCATGCGAGGATCGCCGCGCAGCCTGATGCTGACCTGGGCCAACACTGTCGCCGGCTGGTGGACCAGCGCCGCCGTGTCGGCAATGCAGCGCCAGCAGAAAGCCATGATGAAGCAGGTTCTCGGAACGCCACCCCGTCGCCGCGGCGCACCTCGCAAACGCCGCCGGCCGCCGCCGTGAGGCCAGGCCTGACTTCGCTCGACACGCGCCAGATCGTCGCCGAGTCGGCGGCGGCACTAACCGCCGTTCGCTCCCCCGCCGGCCGCCGACGCGGCACGGATCGCCGCCCAGATCCGCTCGCCCGTCGCCGGCATGTCGAGAGTGCGGACGCCGAGCGGCGCCAACGCGTCGATGATCGCGTTCATCACCGCCGGCAGGGCGCCGACCGTGCCCGCCTCGCCCGCGCCCTTGGCCCCGAGCGGGTTCTGCTTGGTCGGGACCGGGTTGCTGGTCACCGCGATGCCGCACATGTCGGTGGCGCGCGGCATCGCGTAATCCATGAAGGACGCCGAGAGCAGCTGCCCCGAATCGGGATCGTAGGCGACGCGCTCCATCAGGATCTGGCCGACGCCCTGGACGACCCCGCCATGGATCTGGCCTTTCAATGTCAGCGGGTTGATCACCGTCCCGACGTCGTCGGCAACGATGTATTTGACGATCTCGACGCCGCCGGTCTCGGGGTCGACCTCGACCTCGCAGACGTGGCAGCCGTTGGGATAGGTGTCGTTGGTCGGCGAGAAGGTGCCGGTCTCGTAGAACCCGGCCTCGAGCCCCTTCGGCAGCTTGCCGGTCTGGAAGGCGGCGCGCGCCACCTCCTTGATGCCGAGCGAGCGGTCGGTGCCGGCGACGGTGTAGCGTCCCGCCGCGAAGGCGATGTCGGCCTCCGCCGCCTCGAGGATATGGGCGGCGATCGTCTTGCCCTTGGCGATCAGCTTGTCCGCCGCCATCCACAGCGCGGTGCCGCCGATCACCGTCGAGCGCGACCCCATCGTGCCCATGCCGAAGGCGACCTTGTCGGTGTCGCCCTCGACGAAATAGAGATCCCCGGGGTCGAGCCCGAGCCGCTCGGCGGCGATCTGCTTGAACGTCGTCTCGTGTCCCTGCCCCTGGTTCTT
>JAQGID010000136.1 GCA_028291405.1 Rhodospirillales bacterium
TTGCTCTGCGCGGTGAAGATGACCTCCGCCGTCTCCGCCGCGATCTGCCGTCCCGCCTCCGAGGCGCCGGCCTGGACGATGACCGGCCAGCCCTGGATCGGCCGGGCGATGTTGAGCGGTCCCTTGACCGAGAAATGCTCGCCCTTGTGGTTCAGCGTATGGAGCTTCGCTGGGTCGAAGAAGGTGCCGCTGGCGACGTCGCGGATGAAGGCGTCGTCGGCCCAGCTGTCCCACAGCCCGGTGACGACGTCGTAGAACTCGCGGCCGCGCCGATAGCGCTCGCCGTGCTCGACATGCTCATCGAGGCCGAAGTTGAGCGCCGCGTCCGGATTCGACGTCGTGACGAGGTTCCACCCCGCTCTGCCGCCGCTGATATGGTCGAGCGAGGAGAACTTGCGGGCGATGTGATAGGGGTCGTTATAGGTCGTCGAGGCGGTCGCGATCAGACCGATATGCTCGGTCACAGCGGCAAGCGCCGGCAGCAGGGTCAGCGGATCGAACGACGTCGTCGTCGCGCTGCGCTTCAGCGCGTCCATCGGCATGTTGAGCACCGCCAAATGGTCGGCCATGAAAAACGCGTCGAAGCAACCGCGCTCTAACGTCTGGATGAAGCTCTTGATGGCCGGGAAATTGAAATTGGCATCCGGCATCCCGCCCGGATAGCGCCAAGCGCCGGTATGGATGCTGACCGGCCGCATGAAAGCGCCGAGGCGGAGTTGACGGAAACTGGACATGATCACCTCGCCCGGTTTATTCCACATCGAAGGTAGGCAGGTTCCTCGCGTTTTACACCATCCCGTTCGCGCATCCCTCGCCCCCAACTTTGGGGGAGAGGGTTACTAAGGGTTAGCGAAGCGAAGCTGAGCTTACCCGCAGCTGGGTGAGGGGGATGCGTCGGCTTGGTCGAGCATTTCCATCAGAGAACGTGCGGCTGCACCAAGCCCGCTCACCCTGCCCTCTCCCCGAAGACGGGGCGAGGGTTCTTTTCCCGTTCGATCGTCGTCCGGCGGAAGCCGGGATCCATGGTTCGGTCTCCTGGGCGTCGGTCGGATGGATCCCGACTTCGTCGGATGACGATCAAATCCGGGCTCACCCGAAGTCGGGGCGAGGGTTTTCAGGAATTGGCGAGGCCTATTTCTCCGCCCATTTCGGCTTCGACAGCCGCCTCGCCAGAAATTCCGCCAGCGCCTCGACCCTTGCCGGCCGCGGGCCGCCAGGCGGCGTCACGAGGTGGAGCGCGATCGGCGGCAAGCTCCAGCCGGGCAGCACCTGCTCGAGCCTCCCGTCGGCGAGCGCCTGATCGACGATGAACTGCGGCTGCACCGCCAGGCCCAGCCCGGCGAGCAAGGCCGGCATCAGCGCGTCGGCGTTGTTGGCGCGCAACGGGCCCGCCGGGCGCACCGCCGCCTCCTCGCCCGCGGCATTGGTGAAGCGCCAGATCTCCGGGCTCGGCAGATAGGCATAGCCGAGGCACGCATGGTCCGCGAGTTCCGACGGGTGCGTCGGACGGCCGCGTCTTTCGAGATAGCTCGGCGCCGCGACGAGCGACCGCGGGACAGCGCAAAGACGCCGGGCGAGCAGCGAGGAATCCGCCAGCGCGGCGATCCGCAACGCCATGTCGAATCCGGCGCCGACGAGATCGACCAACGCATCGCTCAGATGCAGCTCGACCGTCACATCGGGAAACTCGGCGAGGAAATCCGGCAGCAGCGGCGCGATCTCGCTGAGGCCGAAGGACATCGGCGCTGCCACCCGGACGATGCCGCGCGGGGTCGCCGACTGGGCGAGCGCCTCGCTTTCCGCCGCCTCGCCCTCGGCGAGGATGCGGGCGGCGCGTTCGGCGAGCGCCCGCCCGGCATCGGTCACGGCGAGGCGCCGCGATGTCCGATTGAACAGCCGCGCGCCGAGCCTCGCCTCGACCCGCCCGACCGCCTTCGAGACCGTCGCCTTCGACAGGCCGAGGTCGGCGGCGGCGGCGGCGAAGGAACGCAGCTCGACGACCTTCGCGAAGATCGCCAGCCCTTCGAGATCCGGCAGCTTTTTCATTAGTTTCTGAAACGAAGAGTTTCCAATGTTTCCATTTATAAGATGATCCTAGCCATTATCTTAGCGTCATGCAAAGAGCACCGGCTGTCGGTGCGGAGGATCAGAAGATGATTGAACGTCGATCGTTCGAAAGGCTTGGCGGCGCCGACCTCGGCTGGCTCAAGACCAAGCATCATTTTTCGTTTGCCGATTACTACGAGCCGGCGCGGATGAGCTGGGGCGATTTGCGCGTGTGGAACGACGACGAGATCGCCCCTGGAACGGGCTTCCCGCCGCATCCCCACGCCGACATGGAGATCATCACCTATGTCCGGCAGGGCGCGATCACCCATCAGGACAACCTCGGCAACAAGGGGCGCACCGAGGCCGGCGACGTCCAGGTCATGAGCGCCGGCACCGGCATCCGGCATTCGGAGTACAATCTCGAGGACGAGACGACCCGGATCTTCCAGATCTGGATCGTGCCGAACCGCTCCGGCGCCGCGCCGTCCTGGGGTGCCAAGCCCTTCCCCAAGGGCGATCGCTCCGGCCGCTTCGTCACGCTGGCGAGCGGCATTTCGGGCGACGGCGACGTCCTGCCGATCCGCGCCGACGCGCGCGTGCTCGGCGCGACGGTGAAGGCCGGCGAGACGGTCACCTATGCGCTCGACAAGAGGCGCTTTGCCTATCTCGTCCCGGCGGCGGGGAGCGTCGAGGTCAACGGCGTCCGGCTCGACGCCCGCGACGGCGCCGCGGTCCGCGACGAGACGGAGCTGACGATCACGGCGCTCGAGGATGCCGAGCTCGTCCTCGTCGACGCGCCCTGAGGCAAGGGATCGTAACCGGGGGACCTCTCCGCGACGGGAAGGTCCCCCGGTCTTCCGCTCGGCCCAGGTCGCGCTACCTAAATGGATATAGCCGTCTGGTGAATTGCGTTGCCAAGTTCCGATTTGGTTGTTATATATCCAAATTAGGAGTTGCGAGGCAGCATGATGACCGCAGGCGGGATGACGATCGACGATAAGAAATCTCCCATTGAGGCGACCGTCCCGGCGGCGTCCCAGACACTTAATTTTCGTAAAAATAACAATTGTTTACGGACCGATCCCCTGTTTCTTGCTTTAGGTAAGAGGATTACGATCGCCGCAAGATACCGACTTTTCAATGTGTTAGATGGACTCCTTGGCGCTCTGCCTCCTGTAAATCGCCTGTATTTTCAGAGGCGGAACGGCGCTGCCCAAATTCGAGGCATGACGGATCGCTCGATCCGCGTTTACAATTCAGCGTCGCTTCCGCTACCGTCGTGCGCCGCCGCACCCCGCCGGGCGGGGCCATTCCATGCATGACGAGAGGCTCGATGTTCGCGTGACCGGAGAGAGCGCAGCCCGCGAGACCGCGCCCGCCATCACCTTCGATGCCATCTCGAAATCCTTCACGCGGCCCGGCGGCAAGCCGCTCGAGGTGCTGCGCCGGGTCGGCTTCGTCGTGCCGCGCGGCACCGTCGTGGCGATCCTCGGCCCATCGGGATGCGGCAAAAGCACCCTTCTCAACATGGCCGCGGGGCTGATCGCGCCCGACGCCGGCAGCGTCGCGGTGATGGGCCGCGACATCGCCGCCGGCACGGTCGATTGGAGCCGGGTCGGCTACATGTTCCAGGACGACCGGCTGCTGCCCTGGCGCAGCGCCCGGCAGAACGTCGCGCTGGCGCTCGAGGCCGGGACGATGCCGTCGCGTGAGCGCATCGCGCGCGCCGATGCCGCGATCGACCTGGTCGAGCTCGCTGGTTTCGCCGGCGCCTATCCGCACGAGCTTTCCGGCGGCATGCGCAGCCGCGTCGCGCTGGCGCGCAGCCTCGTCGGCGAGCCGACGATCCTGCTGATGGACGAGCCTTTCTCGCGGCTCGACGCCCAGACGCGCAGCGCGATGCACCGCGAGCTGCTGCGCATCCAGGCGCTGCGCCAGATGACGATCCTTTTCGTGACGCACGAGATCGAGGAGGCGGTCGTCCTGGCCGACCAGATCGTCGTGATGGCGCCGCGTCCCGGCCGCATCCGCACCGAGGTCGCCGTGACGATCCCCCAGCCCCGCATCGGCGCCGCCGCGACGACGGCGCTGGTCAACGAATTGCGCCAATCCCTCGGCGAGGCCGAGCCCGCTCCGGAGAACCATCCATGACACGACGGACATTCCGCCCCGCTCTCGCCGCCCTCCTGCTGCTCGCCTGCGGCGCCGCGCCGGCGGTGGCACAGGACAAGATCAAGATCGGCTATTGGACGAGCGGCTTCAGCGTCGGCTTCGGCGCCGTGCTCGAGGCCGGGAAATTCGTCGAGCAGCAGGGGCTGCAGCCGGAATGGGTGCATTTCTCCGACGTCAACGGCCCGACCAAGGCGCTGCTGACGCAGTCGATCGACCTCGCCTTCGCGGCGCCGACGACCGGCGCCTTCGCGCTCGGCATCCAGGGGGCGCCGGTCGAGATCGTGCTCGCGACCCAGGTCGCCGAGGCGACCTTCGTCGCCAAGGAAGGCTCGCCGCTCCATACGCTCGCCGATCTCAAGGGCAAGAAGCTCGGCATGTCGCCCGCCGGCAGCGCCACCTATGCCATCGTCGCGACGGTGCTGGAGCGCAATTACGGGCTGAAGCGCTCCGACTACAACGCGGTGCCCGGCAACGAGGGGCGGCTCGTGCAGTTCCTACAGCAGGGCGACATCGCCGCCGCCTCGCTGCGCGCCGTGACGCTCGCCTCGATCCCCGACCTCAAGCTGCAGACCCTCGGCAGCTTGATCGACGAGTGGAAGAAGATGACGAAGACCGATGCCGTGCCGATCCTCGGCGCGACGATCGTCCACAAGACCTATGCCAAGGACCACGCCGACGGACTCGTCAAGTTCATCCGCGCGATGATCGCCGCGACCGCCTTCGGCGCCGCCGAGACCGACAAGGCCTCGGAGATCCTGCGCAGCGCCGCCAATCTCGACGCCAAGGACGCGACCGCCTATGCCCGGCTGTGGAAGCAGATCTATATCGCGACGATGGAGCCAGTGGACGTCGCGACGCTGAAGACGATGGCCGAGATCTTCAAGACCGACGGCACGCTCGACGGGATTCCGCCCGACAGCCTTTACGTGACAGCGCCCTACGAGGCGGCGAAGCGCGCCAAGTGAGCGAGGCCGAGGCGATTGCCGCGTCGCGCGTCCCGGCCGGGTTGAAGACCGCGCTGCAGCGCTGCGCCCTCGCCGCCATCCTCCTCGTCGTGTGGTGGCTGGTCTCGCTGGTGACGCCCGCCTATGTCATGCCGAACCCGATCCGGGTCTGGCAGCGGATCGTCCAGCTCACGGCCAGCGGGGATCTGCCGAGCAATCTGCTCGTGACGCTGCTCCGCGTCATCGCCGGCTTCCTCATCGCCGTCGTCATCGGCGTGCCGGCCGGTCTCGTGCTGGGGTCGAACCGGACGCTCGGCAATTTCTTCGAGCCGGTGCTGCCGGTGCTGAATACGGTCTCGTCGGCGATCTGGGCGATCTTCGCGATCATCTGGTTCGGGCTGACGCCGCTGACGCCGATCTTCGTCGTGCTGATGACGGCGCTGCCGCTGATCGTCACCAACGTCTGGCAGGGGACGCAGGCGGTCAACGCCGATTTCGTCGAGCTGGCGCGGGCCCTGCGCTTCTCCCGCGCCAAGACGCTGCGCAAGATCTACCTGCCCTCGATCCTGCCCTATTTCTTCTCCGGCGCCCGGCTCGCCTTCGGCTTCGGTTGGCGCGTCAGCCTCGTCGCCGAGACGATCGGCTCGTCGAGCGGCGTCGGCTACCGCATGCGCCAGGCCTCCGACCTGATCCAGACCGACCAGGTCTTCGCCTGGACGATCGTCCAGATCGCGATGATGCTGGTGATCGAGATCCTGCTGCTGCAGCCGCTCGAGCGGCGCCTCTTCCGCTGGCGCCGCGATGTCCGCTCCTGAGCTACTTCGGCAGGTAGTCGAGCGCGACGACGTCCTCGTAGGCGACCGGCTTCAGGGTCGGGTCGGCCTTGAGCAGCATGTCCTGCATCGTCTTGTACCCGTCGCGGTCGAGGCGGCCGTCGGTCGAGAGCGCATGCTGCGCCTCGGCGGCGACCTCTGTCAGCAGCGCGTCGTCGAAATTTGGGTACATTGCATGCAACTCGGCGCGGACGGCGGCGGGGTCCGACTTGATCAGTCCCTGCGCCTTCACGACCGCCTTGGCGACGCCGCGGGTCTCGGCATCATGCGCCTTCAGCCAGCTCTCCATCACGAGGAGGTCGAGGGCGGCGTAGCGCAGGCTGCGGAAATCCTTGACGATCTTGTACTTGCCCTGGCGCGCCAGGAAGGCCTGCACGTCGGGCGTCGTCAGCATGCCGGCGGCGACGCTCTTGCTGTCGATCGCGGCGCCCATCGCGCCGCCGGTGCCGATGCCGAGGATCTCGAGATCGCGGCTCGGGTTCAGCCCGACCTCCTCGATGTAGAAGCGCAGCGTGTTGTCGCTGAGGCTGCCCGGCGAGGTGATGCCGACCCGCTGGCCCTTCAGGCTCTTGAGGTCGGTCACCGGCGAATCCGCGAGGGCGAGCAGCCCGTAGCCGTGGAACTCGGTGAGCGCCGTCAGGATGCGCGCCGGCAGGCCGCGGCTGCGCAGCCGCACGACATGGTCGGCGGCACAGATGCAGAACTGCGCGCCGCCGCCGGCAAGGCCCTGCACCGCCGGGCCGCCGCCCTTGAAGTCGACGATATCGGCATCGATGCCCTCGTCCTTGAAGAATCCCTTCTCCTTGGCGAGGAAGATCGCGAGCGAGCCGATCGAGCTTTGGGCCGCCGCGAAGACCAGCTTGGTCTCGGCCGCTGCCGGGTTCCCGAGAGAAACCATCGTGGCGACCGCCAAGACGCCGCCGAGGACCCGCAACCGCACCATCGCCTTCTCCGCATCAAGAACCAGATGCCTATCCCTAATCGGCCGGCATGGCGCAAGCAAGCTGCGGCTTGCGTTTGCCCGGGGCCGATCGCTAGTTTCCGCTCGAGATTGGAGTGCTTGGAATCGCGATGAACTTCCGTGACGCCGCGATCCGGCTGGTCATCCTCGTCGCCATCCTCGCCGCCTGGCAATACGCGGCCGACCGCGTGATCGGCACCTTCTGGATCAGCAGCCCCTCGCTGATCGCCGAGCGGCTGTGGCTGCTGCATCGCAACGGCGATCTCTACTGGCACGCCGAGATGACGGTGTGGCAGGCCTTCGTCGGCCTCGTCTTCGGTCTCGTCGTCGGGGTCGCGCTCGGCCTCTTGCTGGGGGCGATGCCGCGGGTCGCCAGCATCGTCGACCCTTTCATCATGGCGCTCTACAGCCTGCCGCGCGTCGCCCTGGCGCCGCTTTTCATCCTGTGGTTCGGCATCGGGCTGCTCTCGAAGGTCGTCATGGTCTTCTCGCTCGTCTTCATCGTCTTCGTGCTGAACACGATGAACGGGCTCCGCGAGATCGACCGCGACCTGATCTCGCTGATGCGGACGATGCGGGCGCCGTGGCCCTACGTCATCCGCAAGGTGCAGCTGCCGTCGGTGGTGCCCTGGGTCTTCGCCGCGCTGCGCATCTCGATCGGCCTCGCGATGATCGGCTCGGTGCTCGGCGAGCTGCTCGGCGCCAACCGCGGCCTCGGCTGGTACATCGAGGACGCCGGCGGAAAGCTCGACACCACCGGCGTCTTCGCCGGCCTCGTCGCGCTGATGATCGTCGCGGTACTAGCGAACGAAATCGTCAAGCTGCTGGAGCGCTGGGCGCTCGGCGCCGGCCGCCGGCAGGGGGTGGAGTGATGGCGCCGAAACTCAGCATCGAGCAGGTCTCGATGGAATACGGCAGCAAGCGGCTTGGCCGCACGAAGGTACTGGACACGATCGATCTGACCCTCGCCGACGGCGAGTTCCTCGCGATCGTCGGTCCCAGTGGCTCCGGAAAATCCACTCTGCTGAAGCTGATCTCCGGCCTCGAGCGTCCGACCGCGGGTCGGATCCTGCTCGACGGCGAGAGCGTCACCGCGCCGCCGCCCGGCGTCGGCTTCATGTTCCAGCGCGACGCGCTGCTGCCCTGGGCGACGGTCGCCGAGAACATTGACGTCGGACACGAACTCGCCGGCATCCCTCGCGAGGAGCGCCCGGACCGGGTCGCGGCGCTGATCCGCCTGCTCGGCCTCGGCGGCTTCGAGCGGCACTATCCGGCGGCGCTCTCCGGCGGCATGCGCCAGCGCGTCTCGCTCGGCCGCCTGCTCGCCTACGGGCCGCAGCTCTACCTGATGGACGAGCCCTTCGGCGCGCTCGATGCGCAGACCAAGTTGCTAATGGGACAGGAGCTGCTGCGCATCTGGACGACGCACCGCAAGAGCGTCGTCTTCGTCACCCACGACATCGACGAGGCGGTGGCGCTGTCGGACCGCGTCGTCATCATGTCGTCGCGGCCCGGCCGCATCAAGACCGAGGTCGCGATCGACCTGCCGCGGCCGCGCGACGCAAGACGCATCCGGCGCACCGCCGAATTCCGCGACATCGCCGACCTTCTGTGGCGCGAGCTGATGGGCGAGGACGAGGAGGTCAGCGCTTGATGCGTTCCTCGGCCATGCGGCGCAGCGCCTTGCGGTCGAGCTTGTTGGTCGAGGCGAGCGGCAGCTTGTCGACGAACCAGACGAAACGCGGATGCTGATAGGCCGGCGCATTCGCCAGGGCGAATTCCTTGATCTCGGCCTCGCTCGGGTGGAAACCCTTTTGCGGGACGATGAAGGCGACCGGCTTCGTCCCCTTGATCTCGTCGTCGATCGGCACGACG
>JAQGID010000141.1 GCA_028291405.1 Rhodospirillales bacterium
TCTTCGCCCAGCCGACGCCGCAGGCCGCGAGCGCCGCCTGGCGCCACGTCGCCGACCAGTTGCGGCCGCGCTTCCCCAAGCTCGCCGCGCTGATGGACGACGCCGAGGCCGACGTGCTGGCCTACAAGGCGTTCCCCGCCGCGCATTGGCCGAAGCTGCATTCGACCAACCCCATCGAGCGCTTGAACCGGGAGGTCAAGCGGCGCGCCGACGTCGTCGGAATCTTCCCGAACGAAGCCAGCATCGTCAGGCTCGTCGGCGCCATCCTCATGGAGCAAAACGACGAGTGGCAGCTGCAGCATTGATATCTGTCGCTCGAGACAATCGCTGGACCACCTGACGGCGCGGCGATCGAGCTGCCCGCCGATCTGACCGAAGCCGCCTGAAGAAGAGGTGCTATGACCGCACCTCAAATCACACCACCTTGACGGACGCGACCAGATTTCAACTTCTTATAATTGGCGCGCGCAAGATAGATCTCGCGTACCGGCAATGCTGGCTCGTACCATTCTTCAGCGCGAGGGGCATCTTGCCTCTCTCCGACCATCGACGCTCGGTTTTGGTGGGAATTGCGCAATGGCTCACTGACGAAGGTAGGATCAGGCGGTCCGCTCGTTTCGTTCCGACATTGGCGAGGAGAATCGATCATCCGGAACAAAACGGACCGCTTTCGACGGTTGGCAGATCCAGTTCAGAACAAATCGTTCTCATTATTGTCCACGAATTGTTCCGAACGTCATTTTAGGGGACATGCGCTCGAGCCAAGGTAAAACGAAAAATCCAATTATTTTAACAGGTTAGCATGATTTTGTCCCTTTCCGAAGGCTTAAAAAGGGACAGAAAGTGACAATAGGGTTCGCCTTGCAAAGCCTGAGGTTCAGTCAGCTTTTCCGGAGTAGGTGTCGACCAAGCGGTTTCGTCGCGCCAAGGCCACGAAATTGCGAATGATGATGGAGCGATCACCTCGTCGATAGGCAAGGCTGACGAGCGCGCGAGGCGCCTCGCCCTCGATGCGCAGATAGGCGGCGCCTTCAGCGTGGATCTGTTCGAGCGATTGCGGCACGACGGACACGCCGAACCCCCGCCGCCACCATATGGATGATCGATACGGTCTGTGACGCCTCCTGGCCGAGCTTGGGACTGAATCCGGCCCGATGGCAGCCCGCGATGATCGAATCGTGAAGGCCGGGTGCGATCGTGCGCGGGAACAGGATCACGGTCTCCGGCGCGAGGGCCGCGAGCGGCATCGAGCGGTCGCCGGCACGGGGATGCGATTCCGGCAGCACGATCACCATCGGTTCGTCGATCAGGAGGTCGATCGCAAGACCCTCGCCATCGATGATCGGCGGCCGAACGAACGCCACGTCGATCTCGCCGCTCTGCAGGGCGGAGACCAAATGCGCCGTGTTGCTCCGCTCTGGGCAGAGGACGACGCCGGGATAGCGCTCGCGGTAGGCGCGGATGATACCGAGAACACGCTGGTGAACATAGGTTGCGCGGGCAAAGCCCAGGTGAATGCGTCCGACCTCGCCGCGTGCGTGGCTTTGGATGCCGGCCTTGGTCCGTTCCGCCTGTCCGAAGATTCCGCGCGCCTCATTGAGCAGCAACTCCCCGGTCTCGGTGAGTTCGACACCGCGTCCGGCGGTGAAAGAGCGTCGTACCGATCTCGCGCTCAAGATGGCGAATCTGCAGGCTGAGAGGAGGTTGCTTGATGCCGAGCCGTTCCGCCGCGCGGGTAAAATGCAACTCTTCGGCGACCGCGACGAAATAGCGGAGGTGCCGGAGTTCCATCGCTACGAGCGGCCTTGATCAACTTGGTCTGACGGGCTGCCATCGCGAAAAGCGAGGTCAGAGGTACACGGTCGGGGCAATCGGTGTGTACGCTCCGCATGCTGCCAAGCCCGGATGTCCGGCTCCTTCGTCAGTCGGTGAAAGGCAAGGCGCTTGAAGATACCGCAAAGATATTAATGAGCACGAGGCAATCCAAAAGATATGAAAGTCTACTAATCAGCATATTGGATCGCCCGACTCGCGGCACTAGCTCGTGCAGCGGACAGTGCCCAATTCGGCGCCCCTTGGAAAGGGAGCGAAATCATGAAAACCATCGCGGATCAATTTTCCGAGATCCTCGCGGCTGCCGGCGTCAAGCGGATCTACGGCATTGTCGGTGACAGCCTGAACGGACTGACCGACGCGATCCGACGCCAGGGCAAGATCGAATGGGTGCATGTCCGTCACGAGGAGGCGGGCGCCTTCGCGGCCGGTGCGGAGGCGCATCTCACGGGCGAACTCGCGGTCTGCGCCGGCAGCTGCGGACCCGGCAATTTGCACCTCATCAATGGTCTGTTCGATTGCCACCGCTCGCGGGTCCCCGTGCTCGGCATTGCCGCGCAGATCCCGTCGGCCGAGATCGGCGCCGGCTATTTTCAGGAAACCCACCCGCAGACGCTGTTCCAGGAGTGCAGCCATTATTGTGAGCTGATCTCCGGCGCCAACCAGATGCCCCGCACGCTGGAGATCGCGATCCGACAGGCCGTGGGCAACCGTGGGGTCTCGGTCGTGGTGATACCGGGGGACGTCGCTCTCCAGCCGGCGTCGAGCGCGCCGGCGCCGAAGATATCGGGCCTGCTGCCGCCACGGGCTGTGGTGACGCCCGCGCGTGCGGATCTCGAGCGCTTGGCAGAGCTGCTGAACGGCAAGGGCCGCGTCACCATGCTGTGCGGCTCGGGATGTCAGGGCGCCCATGATCAGCTCCTCGCGCTCGGCGATCGCCTGAAAGCGCCGATGGTGCATGCTCTCAAGGGAAAGGAGCATGTCGAGTGGGAGAACCCCTACGACGTCGGCATGACTGGGCTGATCGGCTTCGCGTCGGGCTATTATGCCATGCGCGATTGCGACATCCTGCTCATGCTGGGGACGGACTTTCCCTACCGTCAGTTCTATCCGGATGGCGGCGCAACGCGCATTGCGCAAATCGACCTCCGGGCAGAACAGATTGGCCGCCGCGCTCCGGTCGATCTCGGGATGGTGGGCGACGTTCGGGCGACGCTCGAAACGCTGCTGCCGCTGCTCACGGAGCAACCCGACCGCACGCATCTCGATCAGGCGACGGAACATTATCGCAAGACACGCCAGAGTCTCGATCACCTGGCTCGCGGCAAGCCCGGCAAGGGGCCGATCCACCCACAGCAAGTCGCCAAAGCGATCAGCGACCACGGCGCTGCCGACGCGATCTTCACCTGCGACGTCGGTCTCCCGACGGTTTGGGCCGCCCGCTATCTCGCGATGAACGGCAAGCGACGGCTCCTCGGGTCCTTCTGGCACGGCTCCATGGCCAATGCCATGGCTCAGGCGCTCGGTGCACAATCGGCGTTTCCCGGCCGGCAAGTCGTCTCGCTATCGGGCGACGGGGGGTTTGCCATGCTGATGGGCGATTTCCTCAGCTTGACGCAGTTGCATCTGCCGGTGAAGGTCGTCGTGTTCAACAACGGCGCCCTCGGCTTCATCGAGCTCGAGCAGAAATCGACGGGCTTCCTCCCCACCGGCACCGAACTCCAGAACCCGAATTTCGCGGCGATGGCCGAGGCCGTCGGCGTGCGCGGGATCCGGATCGAGGATCCGGGCGAGGTCGAGAGCGGCATCGCTGCTGCGCTCGCCCATGACGGGCCGGTGCTGGTCGATGCCGTGGTGAACCGGACGGAGCTCGCCATGCCGCCGGCGGTCACCGCCGAGATGGCCAAAGGCTTTACGCTCTACATGGTGAAGGCCGTGATGAGTGGTCGCGGCGACGAGCTGATCGATCTCGCCAAGACGAACCTGTGGCGCTAGGACATACGAGGCTCCGATGGATACCACCGCGCTTCTCCTGTCGCGGATCCAGTTCGCCTTCACCGTCTCGTTCCACATCATCTATCCGGCGTTCACAATCGGGTTGGCTGCCTGGCTCACTATCCTCGATGCCTTACATCTCGCGACCGGACGCCCGGCGTATCGAGTGGTCTTCGAATTCTGGCTCAAGATCTTCGGCGTTGCGTTTGGATTGGGTGTCGTCTCCGGGATCGTGATGGCTTTCGAGTTCGGCACGAATTGGAGCGTGCTGGCCAAGATGTCAGGACCCATTCAAGGGCCGCTTCTGTCGTACGAGACCTTCACCGCCTTCTTTCTCGAAGCCAGCTTTTTCGGGATCCTGCTCTTTGGTCGTCCTCGCGTCGCTCCTTGGTTCTACCTGCTTTCGACCGCCATGGTGGCCCTGGGAACCACGCTCTCGGCCTTCTGGATCATGGTCAACAATAGTTGGATGCAGGTGCCGGTCGGCTATGTGCTGGAAAACGGCGCCTTCGTTCCCGACGACTGGGCCAAGATCATCTTCAGCCGCGTGGTCTGGGTACGTTTTCCGCACATGCTGCTTGCCGCGTACGTGACCGGCGCCTTCTGCGTGGCCGCCACCGGGGCCTGGTACATGCTGCGACGGGAGTATTCCGCCGAAGCGCACATCATGCTGCGCATGGGGTTGTTCCTCGCTGCCGCGCTCGTACCGGTCCAAATCTTCTTCGGGCACCTCACCGGCGATTACGTGCATGATTACCAGCCTGTGAAATTCGCGGCGATCGAGGGTCGCTGGCACGACGAGCAGCCCGCCGGCGAAGTCTTGATCGCGATCCCCGATTCGGCCACTGAGAGCAACAATTATGAAATCAAGATCCCCGTTCTCGGAAGCCTGATCGGGAGCATGAGTTTTACGTCCAAGGAAGTCGGCCTGACCGATTTTCCGCCCCAGGACCGGCCTCCGGTAGCCATCCCGTTCTTCACTTT
>JAQGID010000148.1 GCA_028291405.1 Rhodospirillales bacterium
GCAGCAGCATCGGCAGAAGGCGCGGCGTCACGCCCTTGAAATGCCCTTTGCCGGCGAGCGTGATGAGGCCGCGGCGGCGGGCGCGCTGCTCGTCGGTATCGGCGCGCGCGCTGGTGTCGAGCAGGGCGAGGCGGAGGACGCGGTGCGGCGCCTGGCGCATGATCTCCTGCGCGACGTAGCCGCCCATCGAGAGGCCGGCGAGGGAGAAGCTGTCGGGCATCTCGGCGAGCATCGCCGTCGCCATCGCCGCGATCGAGTCATGCCGCGTCAGATCGCCGACGATCGGCGCCGCGACGTCGGCGAGATCCGTCAGCTGGTGGCGCCAGAGCGCGGCGTCGAGCAGGAGCCCGGGCAATAGCAGCAGCGGAGTTCGCGGGTTCGCCATCGTTCGATTCGATCGCCAGCAAAAGATTGGAGGTGAAGCAGCTTACCGCGGCGCCGACATGGGTATAAGGTGCTTCGGAATCGCTACGACTGCGCACCGTCTCTGGGGCTGCGCCGTCCTGCCATGCTCGTTCGGTATGGCAAATTGTCGCGAAATCGTTTGACTTTCGCGGGTCCAGGGCCAATTAGAGGGCACCGTGAATTCCCACGGTTGATTAGCGGAAACTGTTTCAATTCTATGAATTTTACCGATCTGGGGCTTTCCCCCGAAGTGCTGCAGGCCGTCTCCGATGCCGGCTATACTACCCCGACGCCGATTCAAGAACAGGCAATTCCTTACGTGCTGATGGGGCGCGACGTTCTCGGTTGTGCCCAGACCGGCACCGGAAAGACCGCCGGCTTCACCCTGCCGATGATCGAGATCCTGGCGGCCGGACGGGCGAAGGCGCGCATGCCGCGCTCGCTCATCCTCGAGCCGACGCGCGAGCTCGCGGCGCAGGTGTCGACGGCTTTCGAGACCTACGGCAAATACCACAAGCTGAACATGGCGCTGCTGATCGGCGGCGAAGGCTTCGGCGATCAGGAGCGCAAGCTCGATCGCGGCGTCGACGTGCTGATCGCGACGCCGGGTCGCCTGCTCGACCTCATCGGCCGTGGCAAGATCCTGCTGTCGGACGTCAAGATCCTGGTGATCGACGAGGCAGACCGCATGCTCGACATGGGCTTCATCCCCGACGTCGAGCAGATCGTGTCGTTCCTGCCCAAGCTACGCCAGACGCTGTTCTTCTCGGCGACGATGCCGCCCGAGATCCGGCGTCTTGCAGACGCATTTTTGATGAACCCCAAGGAAATTTCCGTCGCGCCGCCGGCATCGCCGGCTCTGACCGTCGAGCAGGCGATCGTCGTCGTCCAGCCGGACGACAAGCGCGAGGCGCTGCGCCGCCTGATCCGCTCCGAGCAGGTCAAGAACGCGATCATCTTCTGCAACCGCAAGAAAGACGTCGACATCCTGCTGAAGTCGCTGGTCAAGCACGGCTTCGACGCCGTCGCACTGCACGGCGACATGGCGCAATCCAAGCGCACCGAGACGCTGGCGCGCTTCAAGAACAACGAGGTCCGGCTGCTCGTCGCCTCCGACGTCGCGGCGCGCGGCATTGATATCCAGGGCCTGTCGCACGTCTTCAACTTCGATGTGCCCATCCATGCCGAGGACTATGTCCATCGCATCGGCCGCACCGGCCGCGCCGGGATGCAGGGCCGCGCTTTTACACTCGCCGCGCCGGAAGACGGCAAGTTCGTCGCATCGATCGTCGCCCTGATCGGCAAGGAGATCCCGCTCGGCGCCGTCGACGGGATCGCCAACGAGGCGCTCGAGTACGACGACAGCGGCCGGCGCCGTCGCCGCGCAGCGCCGCGGAGCGGTGCCGCGAAGGGCGCCGACGAGCCGCGCCGCTCACGCTCGCGCCGCCCGGAGAGCGGCACCGGCCGCAGTGCGCACGCCGTCGATCCCGTCGCAGAGCCGGTCCGCGCCGAGGCGGCGCCGGAGCCGGTTCGCGCCGAGAGCCCGCGCAGCGAAACGCCTCGCGCCGAGGCCGAGCGGTCGACCTCGTCGCGTCCGCCGCGCCGCGAGCGCGGTGGCCGTCCGGCCGCCACGCCCCACCGCCCGACCGCCGAGCCGATCCGCATGACCCCGGAAGGGATGCAGCGGTCGAGCAACGTCACCGTCCTGGCGGAGGCCGCCGGACGACGCGGCCGCAGCCATGCCGAGGAGCGCGAGGAGGCCGAGGATCGCCGCATCGTCGGCTTCGGCGACCATCTTCCCGCCTTCCTCGCCCGTCCTGTAAGATTGGCGCGGGGCTAGCGCCGCCGGCGCTCGCCCCCCTCGGGTTCAGCGGGGAGTCCAGCGGGAGCGCAGCGGAATGAAGACGATCTTCGTCATGGTCAAATGCGACCTCGGCAAAGCCTATGTCGTCGCCGACGAGGCGGTGCAGGACGTCGAGCAGGTCTCCGAGGTCTATTCGACCTCGGGCCAGTACGATCTTCTGATGAAATGCTATCTGCCGGACGAGTCCGACATCGGCCGCTTCGTCACCGAACGGCTGCAGACGCTCGCCGGCGTCAAGGACACCTTCACGATCATCGCCTACAAGGCGTTCTCCGACGATCGATCGTAGTGAGCGTCGGCCATTTGGCTGCTCGCACGCCGGATCGCCCCGCGTGCTGAGTAATGATTCCATAGAAAGCGAGTGGGCGGCGAAAGCCGCCCACGACTATCAGGCGCTCTCGTAACAGCGCCATCGGACCCGTAGAATGCGAAGTTGATCCGCCACAAGCGCGCGTCACACACCAGCCATGTAATTTCCCCCGGGTGATCGCTCAGATCCTTAAAGTTGCTGAGCACCATTGTCGCTGGATCAAGCGCCATGATTTGGCTGACGCCTTGCGGAGTTGTATGGGCGCAGTACACCGCGCCATTTCAAACGAAGCCGCTGTTGAGGTGATGAACCGTCCCGGTGCTTTTTGCGGATCAGCTTGAATGACTGTAGCGGAGAGACATTGGCGGTATTCAGAACCCGGTTTGCCCTCCATGCCGCGTCCTCTAGATGCGCACGGAAATTTTCAAGCTGCCCGCAGAGCTGTGGATTCTGCTCCGTTCTCGTCAGGCTCCCCCGCTTTTGTCAGTCCTTACAGGCTGAGGAGATTCCCGACTTCGCTCGACCGGAAATCCTCACTTTGTTAAGTGGAGAGACCCCAAAAAACCGTTACTTGTCGGGTTACTTTGCCGCGCCGCGAAGGTCGCGAGGAACTTTTGAACGACCTCATCGGAACGCTAGGTCGACCGAAAAGCCGCGGGAATAGAGGTTCTTACCGCGACAACTGCCCCGGCGATGATGGAGGTCCAGGTGAAGGAAATCGTCAAGGAAATCGCAAAGGTGTCGCTCAACTCGGTCCAGGGTTCCTGGGCTTCCGTAGCCTCCACGTTGGGAATTATCGATTTTGTGCCCCCGCCGAATTCTTCGCTACGCAAGACATCATCTAAGACGCTCAAGCATTATTATATATCAGGAATTCGCTGCTACCTTCCGGTAGCAACAATGGCCTTGCATCATCGGGTCAGATTGAATGAGGAAATCAGCATTCTCGACTTCGGATGCGGCGTCGGTCGTCAACTGATGCATTTCATGAAATATTACCCTAACGCGAAATACTTCGCTTGCGACGTCGATCACACGCATATCGATTTCATGTCTAAAAACTATCCGGACGCAACGTTCCGGGTCAATAATTTCAGTCCACCCCTGCCATTTGAGACGTCAGCAATGGACATGGTTTATTCGGTCACGACGTTCTCCAACTTATGTCCTGAAGACCATATGCCTTGGCTTAAGGAGATGTACCGCGTCACCAAACCTGGAGGCTTTTGTTTCCTCACCACGGAGGGCCTCGGCGCACTGCGATTTATGGAAAGTGAATTCAAAGATCTTGCCGACGTCGAACGGCAGCTTCGCGAGGCCGGCTTTCTTTACCGGGAGTATCCTTGGCTGGCCGGAGAACGGCGGCGCCGCACGCGGATCGCAATTGCGAATCGGGTCGTCGGAATCGACGGCAGTTACGGAAACACCGTGCTGACGCCGGATCACATTAGAAAGACATGGCCCGCATCGGGCTTCGAGGTGGTCGATATTATCGAGGGTATCATCGACCATCGGCAGGATCTCGTGACCCTGCGCAAGCCGGCATAATCGCCAGCAACGGTTCCGAAAGAGCACCCGGTTCACGCGGCCCTTGCCGGCCCGCGTCAACCGTTATGGTCCGATCTTGCGCATCCCCGGCGGCGGCATCTGCATGTCGAATCGAGCCGGGAGGCGGCGTTATGGCTGACCTGGCGTCGCTCCCACGGGCGGGCTGTTCGGCAGGGAATTGCCGATGCCGCCCTTTATGGTTCCGACGTCCAGGCCCTTCGGCGTGTTCCACTCGCCGGAGCCCGCCGTCGGGACGGCGGTCTGCTGGTCGCCGCCCGCATCTGCCAGCGGAACATCGGCGGCGCAACCTGCCAAGCCGGTCGTCAGAAGCGCCGCGAAGAGCGACGCTTGCAAAATCGATCTCGCCATCTCGTCCTCCGGCATTGACCTCATGGGTGAACGCGTGAGGGAACAGATGGTGCTGCGGCCGACGATTCCTAACCGATTGAATATCGATCCGCAGCGGAGCCGCGCTTAGTAGGCATTTTCCGGCTTGAAGAACACCTGCGTCGTCGCAAGCAGGATCTTGAGGTCGAGCCACAGCGACCAGTTCTCGATGTACCAGAGGTCGTAGTCGACCCGGCGCTTCGCCTTGTCGATCGTATCGGTCTCGCCCCGCAGCCCGTGGATCTGCGCCCAGCCGGTGAGGCCAGGCTTGACGCGGTGGCGGCCGAAGTACTCCTCGACCGCGTCGTAGTACAGCGCGCCCGCGGCCTTCATGGTCAGCGCGTGCGCACGGGGCCCGACGAGCGACATCTCACCGCAGAGGACGTTGATGAGCTGCGGAAGCTCGTCGAGGCTGCCCCTGCGCAGCCAGCGGCCGACCCGCGTAACGCG
>JAQGID010000181.1 GCA_028291405.1 Rhodospirillales bacterium
ATGTACCGCTCGCTCTACAAGATGCACGAGTATGCGCTGTTCGGCTGGCGACGGGTCGTCGTCACCTTCCTCGCCCGCCTCCTCCTGCGCAGCTCAGAGCCGGAGGTGAAGCTGCATTAGGCCGGCGCGTCATGTCCGAGACCTTTTTCTCCGAGGCCGGCCGCCTATATCCCAAGGGGCGCCGGCGCGTGCCGGGCGCCGGTCGGAGGCGGTGCGATGGGTGAGGCGCAGGCTCTCTTCGATGTGCTTCGGCAATCGGCGGATCCGGACGCGGTCGCCGCGATCGCTTCGCTCGTCGCCGACGGCAGGGATCGCGACCTTAGCCGGATCAATCTCCTGGATTTCGCGGCGAAGCGCGGACTCAACCAGGAGAAGGTCATCGCCGCTTTCCTGCACGCGGCGCGCCTTGGCCTCTTCGAATTGTCGTGGAACGTGCTGTGTCCTGGCTGCGGCGGCGTGCTGGGCGCCAGCGCGACGCTGAAGAGCGTGCATAGCGAGGATTACATTTGCTCCCTCTGCGCCGCCGGCTATCAGGCGACGCTGGACGAGATGGTCGAGGTCACCTTCACCGTCGACAAGCGGGTCCGGCGGATCGCGGCGCACGATCCCGACACCCTGCCGGCGGTCGAGTATTTCCGGCAGATCTTCTGGGGCTCCGGCATCGACGTGCCCGACGAACTCGACGAGGCGCTGCAGGAGATCACAATCGATCAGGTCGAGCTGCAGCCCGGCGGCAAGGCCATCCTGTCGCTGCAGCTGCCGGCGGCGTTCGTCATCGTCTTCGAGCCGGTGACGCATGCGGCGCAATTCATCGACGTCAGGGGCGAGCCGACCCGCCACCGCCAGAATCTCTCGCTCGTCTTCAACCGCGTCGCCGCGCCGACCGGGACGATAGTACTGCAGCCCGGGCCGCTGCGCCTCGATCTCGAGAACCGTACCCCCCTGCGCACCCTTCCCGGCCTGTGGATCGCCGGCGACAGGCTGCACGAACTTCTCGGCCGGCGCCGCGAGTTCCTGACCGCCAAGCGCCTGCTGAGCAATCAGGTGTTCCGCGATCTCTACGGCACCGAGACGCTCGACGCCGATCAGCGGCTCAAGATCACCAGCCTCACCTTCCTCTTCACCGATCTCAAGGGCTCGACCGAGCTCTATGAGCGGGTCGGCGACCTGCGCGCCTTCGATCTCGTGCGGGCGCATTTCAGCGTCCTCAACGAGATCGTCGCCGACGAGGCCGGAGCGGTGGTGAAGACGATCGGCGACGCGGTAATGGCGACGTTCCCGACGCCGGACCGTGCCGTCGCCGCCGCCCTCCGCATGCGCGAGGCGATGCTCCGGCTCAACGACGAGCATCGGCGCGAGGATCTCCTCATCAAGATCGGCATCCACGAAGGTCCCTGCCTCGCGGTGGTGCTGAACGATCGCCAGGACTATTTCGGACAGACGGTCAACATCGCCTCGCGCGTCCAGGGGCTCGCCGTTTCACAGTCGATCTTTGCGACCGGCGCCGTCGTCGATCACCGGGAGACCGCCGCCCTGCTGCGGGCCGGTGGCATCGCCGCCTTGCCGCAGCACCTGCCGATCCGCGGCATCACAACCGAGGTCGCCGTCTACCAGATCCCATGAGGCGCCGAGGCCCGACAGGGTGACGCTCTATCGGGCCGCGGCGCCCGGGCTCAATCCCAAGCGTTCATATCGCGGCGGGCCAGGGTTCTGAGAGCCGCCATGTCGTGGATATCGACGACCCGACGATCGATCGTCGCGATCCTCTCCTCGCGAAGCAGGCGCAGCGTCCGATTGACGTGCACGATCGTCAGACCGAGATGATCGGCGATCCGTTGCTGGGTCAACGGCAGGCTGAAGCGGTGACCCGTCGTCCCGCGGCGGGCCACCCGCTCGTGCAGATCGACGAGCATCTCCGCGAGCCGTTCCAGCGCCTCGAAGCGCGAGAGCCGGTCGGCGCGTCGCTCGGCACGGCGTTGCGCCTCGGTGAGCAGCGACGCGAGATAGGTTGCCGACGAAGGCCGGGAAAGCATTCCGGAGACGGCGTCTGCGTCCAGCACCTTGACGGTCACGGTCTCCACCGCGACGACCTCGTCGATCGGCCTCGCGAGCAGCATCGCTTCCAAGCCGATGTAATCGCCCGGGGCGTAGATCTGCGGAATGACCTGGCGGCCGTCGCGCCATTCGCGGATCCGACACGCCCAGCCCCGATGCAACGCGTAGAGAGACTGGCTCGGCCGCTCCGCCACGGCCAGCACCGCTCCCGCCGGTGCGATTCGAGAGGGGGCCGCGCGGAACATCTGGTTCAACTCGCGCTCGCCTTGCACCAGCTGGTCGTGCAGCACCGTGCGATATTGTGGAAAGTCGAAACCCCAGGCCGCTTCTATAGTCTCAAACAACTGACTCTCCCAATCTGCCTGAAAATTGCGCAGTTTTTGCCAAGTAACGGAACGTTAAAGTTGGCGATATTTAGTAAAAATGCTGGCGTGGCATAAGATATTACGAAACAGCAATGGGTCCTATACGTAATTTTACTTAAATGTCCTGCCGTTTTGAACGTGTAATTTGGCTTTGCGGAGATTTTTCGCCGGTTCTTATCGACATCGGCGCCATGCAAAGCATCGGCAGGCTTCCGACTTCGGAACGACGCGACAATCGTATCCCCCGGCCACGTCAAACTGCGCTAAGACGGAGCCTCGCGGCGGCAGGCTGCGCAGCGGAGGAGCGGTCCGGGGCGATGAAGGCGGCAGAATTCGATTACGTGCGGGTCGCAAGCGTCGAGGCGGCGTGCCGCGCGCTTGCCGAGGCTGGCGGCGACGGCAAGATCCTCGCCGGGGGCCAGACGCTGGTCCCGATGCTGGCGATGCGGCTGTTGCGCCCGACGCTGCTGGTCGACGTCAATCGCGTCGCATCGCTGCAGGTCATCGTCGCGGGCGGCGGCGAGATCGTGATCGGCGCCGGCACGCGGCAGTCCGATGCGCTGGCCGACGAGATCGTGCGGCGCGACTTGCCGCTGCTCGCCAAGGCCCTGGGCTTCGTCGGCCATGTCCAGACGCGCAATCGCGGCACCGTCGGCGGCAGCATCGCCAATGCCGATCCCGCGGCGGAGATCGCGCTGGCGGCGCTGGCTCTCGACTGCGAGATCGTCGCGCAATCGGTGAGGGGGGTGCGGACGATCCCGATCGCCAGGTTCTTCCAGGGCGCGATGACGACGGCGCTGGCCGCGGACGAATGCCTGGTCGAGCTGCATTTCCCGGCGGCTCCGAGCGGCGGCGGCCGCGGCTGCGGCTTCCACGAGGTCGCTAGCCGGCACAGCGATTTCGCGCTGGCAGCGGCTGCGGTGCAGCTCGCGCTAGACGGCGAGGGCGCCTGCCGGAGTGTCGCGATCGCGGTCGGCGGCGTCGGCGGCGCGCCGCTGCGGATCGATGCGGCGACGGAACGATTGCGCGGCACCACCCTCGCGGCGGAGGATCTCGCCGCGGCGGCCGCGATCGTTCGCGAGGTGGTCGAGCCTGCATCCGACCTGCACGCCTCTGCCGATTACCGCCGCCGCGTTGCCGGGGCGCTCGTCGAGCGCGCCCTGCTCGACGCACGATCCGAAGCCCTTGCCGGAAGGAATTGAGGCGTGTCGCAGCACGAGATCACGTTCACGGTCAACGGCGAGAGCCAATCGGCGACGGTCGCCGCGCGGCTGACGCTGGTCGATTTCCTGCGCGATGCGCTGCGCCTCACCGGGACCCATGCCGGCTGCGAGCACGGCGTCTGCGGCGCCTGCTCGGTGCTGCTCGACGGCGTCCCGGTGCGCTCCTGCCTGACGCTGGCGGTGCAGGCGGATGGCAGCGAGATCGTCACCGTCGAGGGGCTGGCGCCGGAGCCGGGAACGCTCGGTATCCTGCAGGATTCCTTCTGGGAGACTCATGCCCTGCAATGCGGCTTCTGCACCTCGGGGATGCTGATCGCGTCGCATGCGCTGCTCGCCGCCAATGCATCCCCCACGGAGGACGAGATCCGCGAGGCGATCGGCGGCAATCTCTGCCGCTGCACCGGCTACAAGCAGATCGTCGACGCGATCGCCCTCGCCGCCGAACGGCTGCGCGGCTCCAACCTGCCGGCGAAGGAGGCGGCGGACGATGAGCGCTGAACCGAATTCCGCCTTTCGCTACATCTCGCGCAAGCGGCGCACCAAGGAGGATCACCGCTTCCTCGCCGGCAACGGCCGCTACGTCGCCGATATCGCCCTGCCGCGCATGCTGCACGTCGCGCTGGTCGCGAGCCCCTATCCGGCGGCGCATATCCTGTCGATCGACGCAAGCGCGGCGCTGGCGCTGCCCGGGGTCAAGGCCGTGGTCACCGGCGACGAGCTGGCGAGCGGCACCGACGCGCTGGCCAGCGGCCTCGACATTCCCAAGGTGCGGCGCTACCCGCTGGCGGTAGGCACGGCGCGCTACGTCGGCGAATGGGTCGCTGCCGTCGTCGCCGAGAGCCGCGCCCTCGCCGAGGACGCCGCCGAGCTGGTCGAGGTCGAGTATGAGCCGCTGCCCTCGGTCAGTGACCCGGAAGCGGCGCTCGACCCATCGTCGCCGCCGGTCCACGCCGACCATGGCTCGAATTTGCTCTACCGCCGCAAATTCGTCTGGGGGCCGGTCGACGAGGATTTCGCCGCCGCCGAGCATCGCATCGAGTTCCGCGCCCGGTGGAACCGCAACGCCACCGTCCCGATCGAGACCTTCGGCGTCGTCGCAAGTTGGGATCCGACGGCGCAGCTGCTCGACGTCTGGGCCTCGATCCAGATGCCGAAATTCCCCGACCAGCTCGCCAAGGCGCTGCGCCTCCCCGGCAACGGCGTCCGCGTCCATTTCGACGTCGACGTCGGCGGCAGCTACGGAGTCAAGCGCGGCATCAAGCACAGCGTCCTCGCCGGCTATCTCGCCCGCCGCCTCGGCCGGCCGGTGCGGCTGATCGAGGACCGGCTGGAGAACATGCGCGGTGGCGACGCGCACGGGCCCGACCGCATCTTCGACATGGCGGTCGCCTTCGACTCCTCGGGGATCATCCGCTCGCTGCGCATCCGCGCCCTCGACGACGTCGGGGCGCATGCCGGACGGGCGCCGTTCCAGCTCGGCAAGCCGATCGGCGCGATCGTCGGCCCCTATCGCATCGCCAGCGTCGAATACGAGGCGATCAGCGTCACCACCAACAAGACGCCGCAGGAGGCGGTGCGCGGCTTCGGCCAGTCGCCGACCAATTTCGCGCTGGAGAGCGCCGTCGACCGCGTTGCCCGCCATCTCGGCATCGACCGCATCGAGCTGCGCCGCCGCAATTTGATCCGCCACGACGAGTTCCCCTATACGATCCCGAGCGGCAGCACCTACGACAGCGGCGATTATCACGCGGTGCTCGACAAGGCTTTGGCGGCCGGCGGCTACGAGGATCTCGTGCGGCGGCGCGATGCGGCGCGGGAAGCGGGCAAGATCGCCGGCGTCGGCATCGCCTGCTGCCTCGAGCCGAGCGGCGGCAATTCCGCCTTCGAGCCGCTGTTCAATCCGAAGAACGAGACGACGACCTGGATGGATTCCTGCTCGATCAAGGTCGATCTCTACGGCGGCATCGTCGCGATGATGGGGACCTCGTCCTCCGGGCAGGGCCACGAGACGCTGGTTTCGACGGTGGTCGGCGAGGTGCTCGGCCGCGACCCCGAGACGATCCGCGTCGTCCATTCGGATTCGCTCTCGGCGCTGCCGAGCAACAGCCCGGTCGGCAGCCGCATGGCGATCATGCTGGGCGGCGCCGCCGCCGGCGCAGCGAAGAAGCTCAAGGCGACGATCACCGCGATCGGCGCGCACCGGCTCGGTGTCGCGCCCGAGGCGGCGGAGTACCGCGACGGCGACGTCATGCTGGCGAGCGACCCGGGGCGGCGCCTCACCTTCGACCAGATCGTCGAGATCGCCCACCGCAAGTTCCACGAGCTGCCGCCCGGACTCGAGCCCGGCCTGCAATCCGCGCACGTCATGGAGGTGCCGACCGGCGGCACGCTGCCGACCGCCGACGGGCGCGTCCAGATGTACCCGTGCTATGCCTTCGAGGCGCATGTCGTCTATCTCGAGATTGACCGGATCACCGGCAAGGTCGCGATCGGCCGCTACGCCGTCGGCCATGATTGCGGCACGATGATCAACCCCGACATCGTCCACGGCATGACCTACGGCGGCATCGCCCACGGCATCGGCGCCGCGCTTTACGAGCGCTTCGCCTACGACGGAGAGGGGCAGCTGCTCAGCGGCTCGTTCATGGACTATCTGATCCCGTCGTCGCACGAGGTGCCGGACATCACCATTGCCGACCATTGCACGCCCTCGCCGCTGACCTCCTTCGGCCAGAAGGGCTCGGGCGAGGCAGGGTATCTCGGCGCGCCGGCCGCGATCGCCGGGGCGGTCAATGACGCGCTGGCGCCGCTCGGCCTGTCGCTGACGGAATTGCCGATGACGCCCGGCGTGCTCGGCGACCTCATTGCCGGCGCCGGCTGAGCATGCTGGTTGCGCTCGTCGTCGCCTGCGCGCTCTTCATGGAGACGCTCGACAGCACCGTCATCACGACGGCGCTGCCGGCGATCGCCGAGTCCTTCGACACCAGCGCGGCGCATCTCAGCCTCGCCGTCACCGCCTATATGCTCTCGATCGCCGTCTTCATCCCGATCTCGGGCTGGGTCGCCGACCGGTACGGGGCGAGAACGATCTTCCGCCTGGCGATCGCCGTCTTCACCCTCGGCTCGATCTGCTGCGGTCTCTCGAACGGCTTCGTCGAGCTGGTGGCGTCGCGCATCCTGCAAGGTCTTGGCGGCGCCATGATGGTGCCGGTCGGGCGGCTGGTGCTGCTGCGCAGCGTCGAGAAGGCCGATCTCGTGCAGGCGATGTCCTATGTCACGATCCCCGGCGTCATCGGACCGGTGATCGGGCCACCGCTCGGCGGCCTCATCACGACATATCTCTCCTGGCGCTGGATCTTCTTCCTCAACGTCCCGATCGGCATCCTCGGGATCGTCCTCGTCTCGCTGGTCATCAAGAACTACCGCGAGAGCGCGCGGCCGCCGCTCGATTGGGGCGGGTTCTTCCTGACCGGCATCGCCGTCACCTGCCTGATCTACGCCCTCGACCAGATCGCCCGCGGCATCACCGGCATCGCGCTGTGGAGCTACGTCGGCGTCGGCCTCGCGGTCGGCACGCTCGCCGTGCTGCATTCGCGGATGAGCGCGCATCCGCTGATCGACCTCTCGCTGCTGCGCGTCCCGACCTTCGCGATCCAGATCGTCGGCGGCTCGGTCTTTCGCGTCGCCTCGGGCGCCGTCCCCTTCCTGCTGCCGCTGCTGCTGCAGCTCGGCTTCGGCATGACCGCCTTTGTCTCCGGCCTGATGACCTTCGCCGCGGGGGCGGGGTCCTTCGCAATGAAGGTCTCGGCGCGGCCGTTCCTGCGCCGCTTCGGCTTCCGCCAGGTGCTGATCGGCAACGGCATCATCAGCGCGCTCTCGATCCTCGCCTGCGCCTTCTTCACGCAATCGACGCCGGCCGTGGTCATCTTCGCCGTGCTGCTGGTTGGCGGCTTCTTCCGCTCGCTGCAGTTCACGGCCTTCAACACGATCGCCTATGCCGATATCCCCTCGTCGCGGATCAGCGCCGCCACGAGCTTCGCCAGCATGGCGCAATCCCTCGCCAACGGCACCGGCGTCGCCCTCGGCGCGGTGATCTTGCAGATGGAGCTTATGCTGCGCGGCGCCGACTCCGGGGCGCCGAGCGTCCTCGACATGCAATACGCCTTCGCCGTCTGCGCCCTGCTCTGCGCCTCCTCCGTGCTGCTCTACCTCGGCCTCGCGCCCGACGCCGGCGGCGAGGTCAGCGGCCACCGCGCACGGAGCTGAGGGAGGCGGAGATTTGCGATATCGCGCGGCGCCTCGTATGCTCCGCGGAAAGATTGAGGGAACGGGCAAGGCATGGTCGATAGCGTGGCAGGTTCGGCAGCCGCCGTCGAAGGGGCGAGCCGGGCGGGCGAGGTCAAGATCGTCCTGGCGATATCCGCGGCGCATCTCGTCAGCCATTTCCACATCCTCGTCCTGCCGCCGCTGTTCCCGCTGCTCAAGGCGCATCTCGGCATCGGCTTCATCGAGCTCGGCTTCGCCTTGACGCTGTTCAACATCGTCTCTGTGCTGGGCCAGGCGCCGATGGGCTTCGTTGTCGACCGTTTCGGCGCCCGGGTGCCGCTGATTGCCGCGCTGCTGATCGGCGCCTCCGCCTTCATCTCGTTCGGTTTCTTCGTCGATTCCTATCACTGGCTGTTGGTCACCGCCGTCCTCGCCGGTATCGCCAACACGGTCTATCACCCGGCCGATTACGCCATCCTCGGCGACGCGATCAGCGAGGCGCGCATGGGCCGCGCCTTCTCGGTGCACAGTTTCGCGGGCTATCTCGGCTTCGCCCTCGCGCCGCCGGTGATGCTGCTGGTCTCCAGCCGCTTCGGCCTCGGCACCGCCTTCGTCGTCGCCGGCGCGATCGCCGTCGCGGCGGCGCTGCCGCTGCTGGTGACCCGCTTCCCCCGCGTCCGCGCGCCGAAGCCGCGCGCGACCGGCGCCCGCCGCCGCTTCGGCGGCGGCGTCCTGACGCCGGCGATCCTCATGCTGACGCTGTTCTTCACCATGCTCAGCCTGTCGAACAGCGGCATCCAGAACTTCTCGGTCGCCGCCTTCACCACCGGCTACGGCGTCGCGATCGACGTCGCGAACGGCGCGCTGACGGCGTTCCTCTTCGGGACGACCGCGGGGGTGCTCGGCGGCGGCTATATCGCCGACAAGACGCGCCGCCACGGCGACGTCGCGGCGGCGGCGCTGGCGCTGACCGCCGTCATCGTCATCGTCATCGCGACGGTGCCGCTCTCTTCGTCGGTGCTGGTGATGGCGATGGGAGCCGCCGGGTTCTTCTCCGGCGTTATCGTGCCGTCGCGCGATCTGATGGTGCGCGACGCGGCGCCGCCGGGCGCTGCCGGCCGCGCCTTCGGGATCGTCTCGACGGGTTTCAACATCGGCGGCATGGTCGGGCCGATCCTCTACGGCATCGTCCTCGACCACGGTGCACCCGTCTGGGTCTTCGGCACCGGCGTCGTCTTCATGCTGGTGACCGTCACGATGGCGCTGGTCGGCGAGCGCCGCTCGGCCAGTCGGGCAGCAGCGGGTTGACGCGCAGCCAGAACCCGAGGCTGCCGGCGCGCAGCAGCATGAACAGCAGGAAGCCGATCCACAGCCCGTGATTGCCCCAGAGGTGCTCGAAGAGGACCTCGAGGATGAAGAAGACGGCGACCGAGATCATCATCGCATCGCGCAGCTCGCGCGTCCTGGTGCAGCCGATGAAGACGCCGTCGAGCTGGAAGCCCCAGACCGAGACGATCGGCGACAGCGCGGCCCAGGGGAGGTAGGTCAGCGCCGCGCCGCGGACCGCCGCCTGGTCCGTAAGGGTGCCGATGATCGCCGGGCCGAGGAGGAAATAGATCAGCGAAAAGAGCGCCGCCACCGACGCCGCCCAGATCGTCGAGACGCGGATCGCCGATTTCAGCCCTTTCCGGTCGCCGGCGCCGAGCGCCGCGCCGGCCAGCGTCTCGACGGCATTGGCGAAGCCGTCGAGCGTATAGGACATGAAGGCCTGGAAATTCAGCAGGATCGCGTTGGTGGCGAGGATGACGTCACCCTCGCCGGCGCCGAGATGGGCGAACCAGGCGAAAGCCGAGAGCAGACAGAGCGTCCGGATGAAGATGTCGCGGTTGACCCGCACGAGCCGCGACATCGCGATCGGGTCGAGCAGCGCGCGCCAGACGAGCGGCGGCGATCTCGGCGTCCGCAGCCGCCACAGCAGCGCGGCGCCGAACGCCAGCCCGATCCAGTCGGCGAGCGCCGTCGCGCCTCCGAGTCCCGCGATCCCCCAGCCGAAACCGTAGACGAAGAGGAATGCCGCGCCGGCGTTCGCCGCATTGATCAGCAGCTGTAGTAGCAAGGCGAGACCGGCGTGCTGGCGGCCGAGCAGCGTCCCCAGCACGACATAGTTGAGCAGCGCCGCCGGCGCCGACCAGATCCGCGCCAGGCTGTAGCTCAGCGCATTGCCCTGGACCTCCGCCGAGCCGCCGAGCAGCGCGATCGCCAGCTGGGCGAGCGGCCGCTGCACCAGCAACAGCGCAACGCCGATCCCGACGGCGAGGATCGCGCTGCGCGCCACCACCGCCCGCAGCTCCGGCCAATCCGCGGCGCCATGCGCCTGCGCCACGAGCCCGGTCGTCGCCATGCGCAGGAAGCCGAAGCCCCAGAAGACGAAGTTGAAGAACAGACTGCCGAGCGCGACGCCGCCGAGATAGGCGGGACCGGGCAGATGCCCCGCGATCGCCGTATCGACCGCCGAAAGCAGCGGCTGCGTCAGATTGGCGAGGGCGATCGGGATCGCCAGGCCGAGGATTCGGCGATGAAGGTGGTTCACGAGCGGATCGCGACGGCGACCGAGGCAAGACTCGCCAGCACCGGCATGCTCATCAATTCGCCCCCGCAGCGCCTGCCGGACGTGCCGCAGGGCATCGCCCGCTCGAGGAGCCAGTTCTGGCAGCCGCGGAGGGGCTTGTCCATCCGGCCCCGAGAGGGGATGGTCAGGCGAGCAAGGCGCGCTGACCCCCATTAGTGAGCGGGGAGTTTTCCATTTCAGACATAGTCCGCCAGAAGTCTCCGTCATTGCGAGGAGCGAAGCGACGAAGCAATCCAGACCCTTGCCGCCACTGGATTGCTTCGCTGCGCTCGCAATGACGGCGGTGAGCAGTCGAACGCGATGGCGAACGATCCGGCGATGACGTGAACAAAAATGTTGAAATCAATCCGGATCAGTCATAACATGTCCGTTCCCTTAGCAAGGAGCGCGGATCATGGACGGTTCGGGATGGGTTCAAAGCGCGATCGCAGCGGCCGCTTCGCCCCCGGCGTGTCCGGCAACCCGGCAGGCAAGCGCAAGGGCACGCGCAACCGCGCCACCATGATGGCGATGCTGCTCCGCGTCGACGAAAGCGGCGCGATCACCCGCGCCATCATCGACCGGGCGCTCGCCGGCGACATGGTCGCGGCGCGCTTCTGCCTGCAGCAGATCCTCCCGAAGAAACGCGGCCGGGAGATCGAGCTCGACCTGCCGGAGTGTCACGACATCGAGGGCATCGTCGCCGCCTTCGGCGTGACGGTGGCGGCGATGGCGGCGGGCGAGATCACGCCCGACGAGGCGCTGACGGTCAGCAAGGTGCTCGACCGACGCCGCCGCGCGCTCGAGGCGCGGGCGCGACGGGAGAAAGGGGAGGCGACGCAGCGGCCGTCGAGCGTCGTCCCGGATGCCCCGAACGTCATTCCGGATCCTTCTTCAGCCACCCCCGCCCCCTCCATCGTCATCCCGGCGAACGCCGGGATCCATCCGTCCGAGAGCGCGATGCCGGAACCATGGATCCCGGCGTGCGCCGGGATGACGGTTATTGATGGTCTTGAAAGCCGGACCCAGCCGGGCCTGCATTTCGCCTGCAAAAACACCGACAGCGGGATACCCGCCCAGACGCCGCCCGCGGCCGGCAAGCCGCTCGAATCGAGCGAAACTCCGCCGCGCTCGCCCTTGCCCGGCTTCGGGTCCGCCTGCATTCCGCCTGTAAAAACACGCAGAAACTCACGAGCCCGGGCAGCGACCCCGGGGCAATCCGGCCTAAATCCGGCGGGGGAGCGGAACCGCTCCCCGCCGGTTCAGATCTCCGTCAGCACCTGGGCGAATTTCGCGCGGACGATCGGCCAGGTCGGTGTGCCGGCGGCGCGGTAGCTGTCGTGCGCCGCGGCAGGGATATGGCGCTCGATCGCCTCCGTGAAGCTCGGCCGGGCGCGACAGCGCTCGAACCACGCGGCGACGCGCGGGAAATGTTCGGTCCAGATGCCGGCGATCTGCAGCATCTCCATCCGGTAGAAGAACGAGATCAGCCCGGAATCGGCGAGGGTGAACGGTGCGCCCATCAGCCAGGGACCGGAGGCCAGTGCCTTCTCCATGTCGCGGAAGAGCCGGGCGAAGGCGACCAGCGCGTCGGTCACCGATTTGGACTCGAGGCCGGTCTCCATCAGCTCGTGGAACTTGGCGCGGCGCGACGGATCCGGGATGCCGTCGATGCGGGCGGCCTGCTGCTCCTTCGTCTTCTTCAGCAGCTCGGGACGGAAGATGATCGCCGTCGTCATCGTGTTGATGGCGTAGTGGATACTGTCCTCGCGCTTGGTCCACAGCCGCAGCCTGGCGCGGAGATAGGCCCCTTCCGGACGCAACGGCTTTTCCGGGAAGGCCTCGTCGAGATACTCGTTGATGACGGTCGACTCGATCAGCACGTTGCCGTCGTGGACCAGCGTCGGGACGACGCCGTTCGGGTTGAGCTTGAGATATTCCGGATCGAACTGGTCGCCGCGGCCAAGGTCGATCCGCTTGCCTTCCCAGGGGATGCCCTTCTCGGCCAGCGTCACCCGCACCTTCGCCGCGCAGACCGCGGTGTCGCCATGATACAGCGTCAGCATGTCGCTTGCTCCCCGTCGCTCTTTGCGGCGAGCCTACCGCTTTCCGGCGCTGTGCGGGCGATTTTTCGGACGGTACTTGGCCTGCTCGTCCTCGGCGATCGCCTGGATGTGAATTTCGGCATCCTTGCCGTCGGCCCGCCGCGCGGCGGTGGCGAATTTCGCGGCGACGTTCGCCGCGATCCCGAAGCGCGTCTCGCGGTCGGAGATCTGGATCTTGCCGACGTCGCCGCGCGTCACCTGGCCGCGCCGACAGATGAAGGGCAGCAGCCAGCGCGGATCGGCATTGCCGCTGCGCCGGCCGACGTTGATGCGGAACCAGACGACGTCGGTCGGGAAGCCGGGCGTCGGCCCGGAGTCGGACGGCGCGTCGCGGCCATCGCGTGCCGCGCGTGGCGGCGGCGGCGTGCCGGGTCCGCCGCCCGACAGCTCCTCGGGCGCCGGCATCCGCGTCCGCAGCGAGCGGATCAGCGCGGCGGCGAGCAGCTCGGGACTGTGCTCGGCAAGCAGGAGACGCGCCGCGGCGAGATCCTCCTCGGTCGGCTCGGCCGCGGCCTGGATCGCCTCGGCGACGAGCCGGTCCTGGTCGCGGCTGCGGATCTCCTCGGCCGAGGGCGGCTGCCCCCAGGCGAGCTTGACATGGGCGCCGGCGGCGAGCCGCTCGACCGTGCGGCGGCGGGTGTGCGGCACCAGCAGAACGGCGATCCCCTTGCGGCCGGCGCGGCCGGTGCGGCCGCTGCGGTGCTGCAGCACCTCGCTGTCGTGCGGCAGGTCGGCGTGGATGACGAGGCCGAGATCGGGCAGGTCGAGGCCGCGGGCGGCGACGTCGGTCGCAACGCAGACCCGCGCCCGACCGTCGCGCAGCGCCTGCAGCGCGCGGGTCCGCTCGGTCTGGCTGAGCTCGCCCGACAGCGCGACGACGGCGAAGCCGCGCTCGAGGAGATTGCCGTGCAGCCGCCGCACCGCCTCGCGCGTCGAGCAGAAGACGAGGGCGCCGTTCGCCTCGAAATAGCGCAGCACGTTGACGACCGCACGTTCGACCTCGTGCGGCGCGATCTGCAGCCCGCGGTACTCGATGTCGCCGTGCGCCTCGGTCGCCGAGGTCGTCGCGATCCGCATCGCGTCGAGTTGGAAGCGCTTGGCGAGGACCGCGATGCCCTTGGGAATCGTCGCCGAGAACAGCAGCGTCCGGCGGTTCTCGGGCATCGCGCCGAGGATGCATTCGAGATCCTCGCGGAAGCCGAGGTCGAGCATCTCGTCGGCCTCGTCGAGGACGACGGCGCGCATCTGCGCCGTCGCGAGATTGCCGCGCTCGAGATGGTCGCGCAGGCGGCCGGGCGTGCCGACGACGATATGGGCGCCCTGGCGCAGCATGCGCTGCTCGCCGCGGATGTCCATGCCGCCGACGCAAGAGGCGATGCGCGCCCCGGTATAGGCGTAGAGCCAGCCGAGCTCGCGCTCGACCTGCAGCGCCAGCTCGCGCGTCGGCGCCACGACCAGCGCCAGCGGCTGCGCAGGTCCCGAGCCGAAACGCTCATTGTCGCCGAGCAGCGTCGGGGCGATCGCGAGGCCGAAGGCGATGGTCTTGCCGGAGCCGGTCTGCGCCGACACGAGGAGATCCTTGCCGGCGGCCTCGGGCTGCAGCACTGCGGCCTGAACCGGCGTCGGCTCGGCGTAGCCGCGCTCGCTCAGCGCGCGCAGCAGGTTCGGCGGGATCGATGGAAAGGGCATGCGGGCGAAATCCGATACACGGCTGATGGGATGGGGCACGGAACATGGATCGGCGCAACTCTGCCGTCATGGGCCGGAAAAACGGCACAAGTTCGTCCCCGATTTGCGTCTCATAGCATAAAGCGCCGGCCGCGTAGAGCATGATACGCATTCGGCCGGACATGGCAGGCAGGCGCGCGGCGGACTACCCGCAGAGGTGGTATTCGCAGTCCGCTCAATTCCTTGTATGCTCGGCGCGAGGGAGGCGAAGACGCATGGGACTTTCCAGCGAGGCGGCGAGCGGTGATTTCGAGGTCGAGCGCGGTATCGAGTACGGCAGCCATGACGGCGTTCGGCTCCTGGCCGATCTCTACATGCCGAAGGCGGCGGGGAAATACCCCGCGATCGTGGCGGTGCATGGTGGCGGCTGGCAGCTCGGCTCACGCGAGACCTACGGCCATTGGGGACGCTATCTGGCGACACGCGGCTATGTGCTGATGGCGGTCTCCTACCGCCTGGCGACGCCGGAGCGGAAGAGCTATCCCGACGCCGTCCACGACATCCGCGCCGCCGTCCAATTCATCCGCAGCCACGGGGAGGCTCACAAGGTGGATCCGGCGCGGCTCGCGCTGATGGGCGATTCCGCGGGGGCGCATCTCGCCTCGCTGGTGGCGCTCGCCGGCGACCTGCCGGTCTTCGCCGCCACCTACCAGGACGATCCCTACGCCGGCGTCAGCACTAAGGTGAAGGCCGTCGTCGGTTCCTACGGCGTCTACGACCTGCTGCAGCAATGGACCCACGACCAGATCGCGCGGCCCCGCGACCAGATCGTCGAGAAGCTGCTCGGCGCCTCGCCGATGGAGAATCGGCGGCTCTATTTCGACGCGTCGCCGATGAGCTATGCGACGCTCGACAACAACGCGACTGCCTTCCTGGTGACTTATGGCACCGACGACGACATCGTCGATTGCCAGCCGCAGTCCGAGGCCTTCCTGCTGGCGCTGAAGCAGGCGCGGTTCTTCGCCCGCAGCGTCGTCATGCCGAGCGCCGGGCATTTCTGGATGGTGGATCCGATCGACGAGACGGACAGCGTTCCCGGCTATCTGGCCCCGCGCCTGCTGCGCTTCCTCGGCGAGCGCCTCTAAGAAACGTCCCAATCACAGGGAGCGACGCATGCAATTCGGCCTCTTCTCGAACAATCGCCGGCCCAAGCGCCGGCTCGGCGAAGGCTGGGGGCTGGACCTCGCCGAGGCACGCACCGCCGACGAGATCGGCTTCCACGAGGCCTGGTTCAGCGAGCACGAGGCGCCGGCCGAGCCGCTGATTGCCAAGGCGAGCGCCATGACGACCCAGATCAAGCTGGGTCCGGCGGTGCGGCCGCTGCCGTTCTATCATCCGTTGCAGATCGCGATCGACGCCAACGCCTGCGACCAGCTCACCAACGGGCGATATCTGCTCGGCGTGGGCACCGGCTTTCGCCCGCACAAGGTCGCCTGGCGCGGCCGCGATCCCGAATTGGTTCGCGAGATGACCAGGGAATCCGTCGATCTCGTGCTACGCCTCTTGAAGAACCGGCCGGAGCCCTTCGACTACGACGGCCGCTTCTGGAGCGGCAAGGAGCTCTACGTCGAGATCCCGCCGGTCCAGCTGCCGCATCCGCCGATCGCCATGTCGGTGGCGAACTCGCCCGATTCCGCCGCCTTCGTCGGACGCAACGGGCTGATGATGCTGACCAGCGATTTCGCCCCGCCGGCAAAGCTCCGGATGCTCGGCGACGCGCTCGTGCAGGGCCAGCTCGCCGCCGGGCAGCCCGCCGATCGCGGCGCGATGCGGGTCTGCCGCGTCGTCTTCGTCGGCGAGACCGATGCCGAGGCGCGCGACGATTTGCGCCAGTCCTACAACGAGACGATCCGCTGGGAGGTGGCGAACACGCCGTGGCACCAGACTTCGCGCATCCCGGCGGGCGGCACCTACGACGACATCAATTTCGATTATCTCGTCGATACCGGCAATCTGCTGGTCGGCAGTCCGGATACGGTGCTGCAGCGGATTGAGGATCTCCATGCCAGCGTCGGCGGCTTCGGGACGCTGCTGTTCCATAGCGGCCGCGACTATGCGACACCGGAGAAGGTCGAGCGCTCGATGCGGCTCTTCGCGCAATCGGTGGCGCCGAGGCTGCGCGACCTGACCCCGGACGGCGAGGCGCCGCAGCTTCGCGCCGTGGGCGACTGAGCGATGGTCGGTTTGCGGGCGCTCTCCAGGCTTTCGGCTTTTGCCTTCGTCGCCATCCTCTGCGCTCTGCCGCCGGCCTTCGCTAAAACGCTGCAGGTCGGTCCGGACCGCGAGCTGAAGCAGCCGAGCGACGCGGCCGCGGCGGCGCAGGACGGCGACACGATCGAGATCGATCCGGTCAAGGACGGATACTTCGACTGCGCCGTTCTCAAGGCGAGCCGTCTGACGATCGTCGGCAAGGGCGACGATGTCGTCCTGACCGACAAGACCTGTCAGGGCAAGGGGATTCTGGTCGTGACCGGCGACGACGTCACGGTCCGCAACCTGACGCTGACGCGCGCCCGCGTGCCCGACCACAACGGCGCCGGCATCCGCGCCGAGGGCAAGAACCTCACGGTCGACCACGTGCGCTTCGTCAACAACGAGAACGGCATCCTCTCCGCCGATTCGCCGGACAGCACGATCCGCATCAGCGACAGCGAGTTCACCCGCAACGGCAAATGCGAGCCGAGCTGTGCCCACGGCATCTATATCGGCCATGTCGGGCTGCTCCGGGTCGAGCGCTCGAAATTCATCGACAACCGGATCGGCCATCACGTCAAGTCGCGGGCGAGCCGGACCGAGCTCGTCGGCAACGACATCGAGGACGGGCCGGAGGGCACTGCCAGCTATCTCGTCGATATCCCGAACGGCGGCGGCGTTCTCATCGAGGACAATATCTTCGAAAAGGGGCCGAAATGCTCCAACCACGGTACTGCCATCTCGATCGGTGCCGAGGGCGTGACGCAGCGGACCCCCGAAATCATCGTGCGCCGCAATAAATTCACCAACGATCAGACCGTCGAGACGGTCTTCGTCCGTAACATGACGGCGACCGAGGCGGTGGTCGACGGCAACACGATCGCCGGGAAGGTCGTCGCGCTCGCCGGGGACGGCACCGCGCGGTGACGATCTGGCGCCTCGCCGCCGCGTCGCCCTGGCTTCTTCTGTCGTTCGGCGTCCTTTACGGCGTTGCCTCGGCCAAGACGCTCGAGGTCGGGCCGGATCTCGAGCTGAAGACGCCCAGCGCGGCGGCGAAGATCGCGGCCGACGGCGATACGATCGAGATCGGACCCGGCGAATACTACGACTGCGCCGTCTGGAATGCCGCCAATCTGACGATCGTCGGCCAGGACGGCGCGACCATCACCGACGTCAGCTGCCAGGGCAAGGCGCTCTTCGTCATCGTCGGGCACGACGTCACGATCCGCAATCTCACCTTCGCCCGTGCGCGGGTGCCCGACGGCAACGGCGCCGGCATCCGCGCCGAAGGCCGGAACCTGACGATCGAGCACAGCCGCTTCATCAACAACGAGAACGGAATCCTCGCCGCCGACATGCCGGACGGCACGATCACGATCCGCAGCTCGGAGTTCGTGCGCAACGGCAAATGCGATGCGACCTGCGCCCACGGCGTCTATGCCAATCGCCTCGCCCTGCTGCGCATCGAGCAGTCGAGTTTCACGGGGACGCGGGCGGGCGACGCCATCCGGTCGCGGGCGCTGCGCACCGAGCTCGCCGGCAATTCGATCGCGGACGGCAAAGATGGAACCGCCGCCTATCTCGTCGAGCTTCCGAATGGCGGCTCGCTGATCATGCAGGACAACACGCTCGAGAAGGCAAGCCCGACGCCGCGGGGCGCGGCGGTGATGCTAGGCGGAGAAGCGCCGCTTCAGCCGAGCGCCGAGCTGAGGTTCAGCCGCAATCGTCTGGTCGACGACAGCGGCAAGCTTTCCGCCTTCGTCCTCGACTGGAGCGGCGGCAGCCCGGTCTTCGCCGGCAATACGCTGCCGCCTACCGTCGCCGAGGTCTCGAGCCGCGGCGGCGCGTGGCACGACCTGCGCAGCGCCGTCGGCCGCCTGCGCGACGATCTCCGCTGGATCGTGGGCTCGGCGATCCGGCTGGTCCGCCGGCTCGTATGACCGTGTCAAGCCTTCGGGACGGGCGCGCCGGTAAGTTTCGCCGGGATTCCGACCGGCGCCCGCCGCGGCACGACGCGCGGAGCGGGGCTGGCCTCGGGCGGTGGCGCGCGCTGCCGCAGTTCGTCGGCGACGTGCTGCCGCAACAGCACGAGGACGGCGACGAGCGTGTAATACAAATCGTAGAACGCCAACGTCACCGTCGCGCCGGCCGTGAAATATGCCGCGAAGCTCACCTGGATCAGGATGCTGAGGTCGCGGGCCCAGGCAAGGTCGGGAATGTTCTTGGTCTGCCGCGTGATCCAGAAAGCGTTCTGCCAGCTGACCGCGGCGATCCCGAGAAACAGCGCCAGGCCGAGGAAGCCATGGCTGCCGAGCGCCTCGAAATAGATGCTGTGGGGCGCATGCATGGAGCGGCCTGGCGCATAGGTCGGCCAGAGGTTCGGATCGTAGAAGGCGCCGAAGCCGCCCGCGGTCAAGGGCCTGGCGATCGCGATATTGGTCGCGAAGCGCCAGGCGTCGACACGCCCCTGGAAGGACGAATCGGTGCCGGCATTCTCGATCGAGTTCATGCGGTTGAACCACTTTTCCGGCATGAAATGCGTTGCCGGCACGATCATCACGATGAACAGGATCGCGACCCAGACCTTGGCCTTCGAGCGCAGCCAGAAGAATCCGAGAACGATGGCCAACCCGACGAAGCCGGCGCGCGAATACGTGCCCACCACCGCCAGGATCGTGAAGATGACCGAGGCCAGCAGCCCGAGCTTGATGAATTTGTTCGTCGAGTACCGCATGAGATAGATGAACAGCGGAATCGTCATGTTGAGGGCAACGGACAAATGGTTGTTGTCCGTGATGATCGTACCGGTCGGCCCGACGACCGAGTAGTTTCCGGCAGTCGCCAGGACGAAAAGCCCGCCTTTGACGCCGAAGGAGCCGAGGGCGAGGATAACGACCCAGACGATCGAATTAATCCGCGCTCTACTATGGCAAACCGCCATGATGAGCAAGACGAGAATGAAGGTCTTCTCGCTGCGGTCCCAATATTCCCAGTTGCGCGTCTGGTCGCCGATGCCGAAATAGCTGGTCACCGTGATCCAGACCATGAGGACGTAGATCAGGACGGCCGCCGGACTGCGCGGCAGGACTTTCGGTTCCTTGGAGAACACCCAGCCGCAGATCGATGCGAGCGCGACGATGAGATTGATCGGTTTACTCGCGAGGAATCCGTAGACCAGCTGCTGCGGGCTGCCGAAGGCGACCCAGCACCAGAGGAGCAGCCCGACCTGCGGCGCCAGAAGGGAATACGAAATGAAAGGGCCGAGCACCGAGAGGAGGATGAAATCACGCATGGAACGGCCCTTGGGCGCGACGGCGCAGGACAGCAGTAAGTGACGTAGTTATGATTTCGTAAAGCCTAGATCTCGAAGATGCCGCAGTCATTGCGCCGTCGTCGCCGAACCGCTAGCTTCGATTTTCTGAAGGATTTCGATGGATAGTCTCTTTTTTGCCTGTACCGTCGCGGCGATCGGCACCTTGATCTTGTCGCTCATTCTCAGCGAAAGACGCAAGCTTGGCGAGCGACCGGTCGGCCTGCTGGCGATGCGAACCGGCGGCGAGACCGAGGGTCTCGCAGGCGAGGCTGGGCCGATGCCGGGTTCAGGCGGCAAGAAGAAGCTGCGTCCGAAAATCGGAGAGAGCTTGGTTCGCCGGCAAGGCCCGCCGACGCCGCGGCGCCCTTGATCCATCGCCATGGTCCGCTGGTCAGCCATGGCTCAAGAAGCATATTCTCGGGCGGCCGACATGATGAACCGGGCGTGCCGAAAGCGATCCTCGCCACCGTGAGGAATCGATGAGCGTCCGCCGCTCGTTGCTGATCTCGCTGATCGAGAAATATTGCCATATCTCGATCAGTATCGTGACGACGATCGTCCTCGCGCGGCTGCTCGCGCCGGACGAGATCGGCGTCTACTCGGTCGGCCTGTCGATCATCTGGGTGGCGCATGTCTTCCGCGACTTCGGGATATCGACCTATCTCGTGCAGGAGCCGGAACTGACGACTGACCGCATCCGCACGGCGCTCGGACTCAGCGTCTGCTTCGGCTGGCCGATCGCCGCGATCCTCTTCTTCCTCAGCGGCGATCTTGCTGATTTCTACGGCGATCCCCGTCTGCGGGCTGTGCTGCAGATCGTCGCCTTCAATTTCGTCCTCCTGCCGGTTGGCGCGCCCGCGATGTCGCTGCTCGCACGGCAGATGGCCTTCGGCACGATTCTTCGCATCAACCTATGCTCCATCGTCGTCCTCGCCAGTGTTCAGATCGTCTTGGCCTATCTCGGCTTCGGGCCGGCCGGCCTCGCCTGGGCGTCGCTGGCGCAGATCACGACCCTCTCGGTCCTCGCCACGATCGCGCGGCCGGTCGAAAGCTGGGTCTTGCCGAGCTTGACGGAATGGCGACGGATCCTCTCGTTCGGCGGCCTCTCGAGCATGACGAACCTGCTGAGCCACCTCGGGCTCAATTCGACGGATCTCGTCATCGGCCACATGATGGGCATGACGGCGGTCGGCCTCTACAGCCGGGCGCAGGGGCTGGTCTATCTCTTTCACCGCGATGTCATGGGCGCGATCCACCAGGTCGCGCTGCCGGCCTTCGCGGCGCAGCAACGGAAAGGCTCGAATCTCCGGGCCGGCTACATTCGAGCGGTGGATCTCGTGACCGGGTTCGCCTGGCCCTTTTACGCCGTCATGGCGGTGATCGCGCGTCCCCTGATCGTGACGGCCTTCGGTCCGCAATGGGCCGCTTCGGCCCCGCTGGCGCAGACCTTGGCCGGCGCCTTTGCAATCACCAGCGTCTGGTCGCTCAGCCGGCATATTCTCTATGCGACCGGCCATGTCCGGTCTCTCTTCATCTCGGAACTGGCCATCCAGACGACTTGGATCGCCTCGCTGGTGATCGGCGCTCATTACAGCCTGGAGATGATCTGCATTCTGGCAACGCCGGTCGCGTTGCTCGGCTATATCGTCCACTCGTATTACATGCGCCGAATCATCGGCGCGTCGGTGACGCGATCCTTATCCATCTTTGCGCGTAACGCCATCATCGCTGCCGCCTCGGCCGTGCCGCCGGGAATCGTCATGTATCTCCTCGCCGGTAAGCAGCCGGACTACGTGTTGCTCGTGATCGCCGTCGTGGGTGCCGGCTTGGGCTGGATGATCGCCGTCTTCGCGACGCGTCATCCGGCGCGGTACGAGATCCTCGACGCGCGACTGAGGTTCTGGGCCGCGCTGCGAGTGCCGGGCTGGTGATCCCGTCGATCCTCAGCTATGGCTGCCTGGAGGCATCCGATACCCCGCGCCCGCTTTCGCGTCGGGCGGAGTGTGACTACGCCGTCACGCGGCTGTCGGGCGACGGGTTCCAGATGACGCAGGGAACGCTGCTCGTCATGCCGCTGTTCGACGCGGTCATCGCGTCGGAAGTGCTGGAGCACGTGATCCGGCGGGGGCGCGTCATGCGCGAAGTTTCGCGCATCCTCAAGCCGGGAGGACTGGCCTTGATTTTCGTTCCCGACGACTGTCTTGGACCGATGGATGAGCCCGAACATGTCATCAAGTATGACCGCGCATCGCTCCGCGACTTCCTGGGCCGGCTTCTGGAGGTCGTCTCCCTGACCTCCCTGCGTGTGCCGCACGTCGACGCATCGAGCCTCTTTGCGGTCTGCCGAAAGTCCGATGCTTAGCGTCCTGATGCCGGCGTACAACGCCGAGAAATTCATCGAGGCCGCCGTCTACAGCGTCCTCGATCAGACGTTCAGGAATTTCGAATTGCTCGTCGTCGACGACTGCTCGACAGACTCGACGGCGAGCCTCCTGTCTCGGATCACGGATCCTCGCCTGCGCGTCTTACGCAACGGCACGAATCTGGGCATTGTCGGATCATCCAATCGCGCTGCCGCCGAAGCGCGCGGCAGCTACATCGCTCGCATCGACGCCGACGACCTCGCCTTCCCGACACGCTTTGCCCGACAGATCGATTTTCTCGAGCGCAACTCGGAGGTCTCCTTGCTGGGAACGGCGACCTTCAATCTGGAAGCGGGCCGGATCAACCCGGGGCGCCGGTTCGATGACGCGGATCCGATCTTCATTCGATGGCTGATGTACCTGTCGAACCCGATCGTCCATTCATCCGTGATGTTCCGGAAGGACCTGCTCGACAAGACGCAAGACTATTTGATCGAAGATTTCAGATACACGGAAGATTTCGAGTTCGCGCACCGGGTCTTGAAGATCGGCGAAATCGCGGCGCTCCCGGAGCGGCTCGTCATCTACCGGCTCCACGAGGAGAACGCCACCCGCCAACATCGGGAAGAAATGATCGAACGGGCAGGCTGGGTATTGGCGCGAGCCTATGCCGACCTCCTCGGTCGAGAAGCGACGATTGAAGCCGCGCTGATTGCCCGGTACGTCATGGCGAAAGACCCCGTTCGGGACGAGGCTACGCTTCACGCTCTGGGAGCGTTGATCGAGGCGCTCGTCGCGTCCTTCATCGAGCGGTATCACGTTGGGACGGCGCGTCGCGAGACCATCGTGACCCACGCCTGTCGGATCTGGTGGGATATCGTCAGGTTAGCTGCCAGAAGCGGCTACGTTGGCGCGATGGCGAAGTACCACGGCGAGTTTCGCCTGGCGGCGCGGAAGAAAGTCCCGCTGGCCGACGCTGCGGCGTCAGTTGTGCTTGGTCTTATCCCGGCAAGGAAAGGACTTGCGCCGCTCGTACGTCGCTTCCGCACGTGGAAGGCGCCGCACGGGCCCTTGGCAAACGGTCGACCGGTCCGCGTCGAAGGCGTCGATTATTGTCCCGTCGCGCTGCCGCGCGACGAGCCGCCGCGACTGTTCGTCGTGGTCGATACGGAAGCCGAATTCGATTGGAACGGTCCCTTCTCGCGGAACCTGACGCGCGTCGAAGCGGTTGCGTCGCAGGAAAGCGCGCAAGCCATCTTCGACGGTTTCGGCCTGCGGCCGATTTACCTCGTCGACTATCCGGTGGCCTCGCAGCCGGGTGGCTATGAGCCGTTGCGCAGGATCCTGGCGCGGGGTGGATGTGCGATCGGCGCTCATCTTCACACCTGGACGAACCCGCCGTTCGAGGAAGACGTCTCCTCGCTGACGTCGCACGGCGGCAATCTGCCGCCCGATCTCGAGGAGCGGAAACTATCTGCCCTCGTTGGCGCCATCGAGGCGAATTTCAAGGTTCGACCGCGGTTCTTCAAGGCCGGTCGGTATAGTATCGGTCGCCATACCAAGGAGACCCTGGCGCGACACGGCTTCCTCGTCGATTTCAGCATCTTGCCGATGACAGATCTGAGAGCGCGGGGCGGTCCGGATTTTCGGGCCCTCGCCCCCCTCTGTTATCGCTTCGGCGAAGCTCGGCTTCTTTCGGTGCCGATGACGCGAAGTCAGATCGGGCTGCTGGCGCCGCTTCCATCCCGACTGAACACCATTTTTACATCGCCCGTTGCGCAATCCTGGCGCCTTCCCGGAATCCTCGCGAAGCTGAACCTCGTCAACATGATCACCTTGACACCCGAAGGTGTCTCCCTCGATGAGCAGAAGAGCCTCATCCGGTCGCTGTTGACGGTAGGGCGGCGAACATTCGTCCTGCATTATCATAGCCCGTCACTCGTTCCGGGAAACACGCCCTATGTGAGGACGGCAGCTGACCTCTCGCTCTTTCTGAAGAAACTCGAGGGGATCTGCGACTTTCTCTTTCATCATCTGGGCGGAATGCCGGGGAGCCCCGAAGACCTGCTTCCTCCACGAATGCCGAGTTGAGGACACGGGTTTGCGTCCGGCTAACTCGCGCGCGATTTGGGGGCTGTCGTTCGTCGCCTGAAGCCGAGGAGAGCTTCGCGCATGGTCTGGAGCGTGCGATTGACCGGCCGCGCCAGCGGATCTGGAAGAGTCGCGACCCATCGCTTGAGTCTTCGATATGCGGTTCGCTCTTCGGCCGGAAGGGAGGCGTAGATCTCTCTCAGCAGCATGTGATCGATTTCGGCGAAAGCGGAATCGAAGGCACTCGTCTTGCGCTTCGCGATCTCCTTTTCGATCCGCTCCCGATATCGCTCAGCCTGGCGATGATGTCTAAGGACGAACTGAAGGATCGCAGCGTCGCCGAAGCTCACCGATGCCTGGCTTGACGTGCGGTTTTGCGGATGCCTTCTGATCCCCGCGGTCGGTTCCAATATGGCGCCCACCTTCGCTTCATAAAGGCAACGCAAGGTGAATTCCCAATCTTCCGATTTCGTATATCGAAGCGCCGGATTATAGTAACCGACATTGCTGCAGAGTTCTTTGGTCAGCGACAGAGCCGAAACAAGCACCAAATTAGACTCGAAAACCGAAGCAGGCACCAGCGTGTCCGTGAACACGATCCCATTGCCGCTCCTCGTGAAGGCGAGACGATCCCAGAATCCCGTCGGGGTCCGGTCGAATTTTTTTTCGGTCGCCCAGACCCCCTCGATGACGAACGAGCAATTACTGAAAACGAAGTTCAGATCGGGATGCCGGACGATCAGATCGGCTTGCAGGGAAAGGTGATCGGGCCGCCATAAATCGTCGCTGTCGCAGAGCGCGATCCAAGGCGTGCGCGCCATCTGAATTCCGACATTGCGCGCAATCTGAACGCCCGACGACGGGATTTTTCGATAGGTGACGCGAGAGCCGAAGCGGGCGACGACGGCTTTCGTCTCATCCGTCGAGCCGTCATCGACGACGATCACCTCAGCGGCGGGAAAATGCTGGAGGAGAATGCTCTCGAGCGTCTCGCCGATGAGATCGCAGCGATTATAGGACGGTATGACGACGGTAAAAGGCGGTCGGTCGGAGGTTTCTTCAACACCGGCCAAAGCATCCCCTTCCATCATTCTCTGCCCTGTAGGCGTGGCCGCCGTCGCGTTGGACCCGACCATTCTACCCGCGTTGGCCGAGCTTCTCCTATCATCCCGTCGCTTGCTATCGTGTTATGCTGAGGCATTGCCGCGAGACGGTCCTCGTCATGACATGCGGTCACGGAATTCCGGCAACCGTACAAATCGAGGATATCGATGTGCCGCGGTTGATCTACGCCGAGAGGGGGTGCAGTTTCGATGCTTGTTGCGACGGTGGACCGGGTCGATGGCCGCGGGACTCGCTGACCTCACCGGCATGGCGACGTCGGAGATCGCGGGCCGTCCGGCGCGAACGACGATCGCGACGGCGGTCCTGATTCCCTGCTTCAACGAAGAAGCGGCGATCGGCAAGGTGGTCGGCGATTTTCGCCGCGCCCTGCCGGACGCCGCGATCTACGTCTACGACAACAACTCGTCCGACCGCACGATCGACATCGCCGCGGCCGCCGGCGCGATCGTCCGCTCCGAGGAGTTGCAGGGCAAGGGCAACGTCATGCGTCGGATGTTCGCGGACATCGACGCCGACGTCTATGTACTGGTCGATGGGGACGATACCTACGACGCATCCTGCGCGCCCGAGATCGTCGAAAAGCTGATCGACGGTCGGCTCGACATGATCAACTGCGCGCGCGTCAGCGAGATCAAGGAGGCCTACCGGCGGGGCCATCGCCTCGGCAACCTCATGCTGACCAAGATGATGGCCTGGACCTTCGGGCATCGCATCAAGGACATGTTGTCCGGTTATCGCGTGCTGTCGCGGCGCTTCGTGAAATCGTTTCCGGCGCTCGCAAGCGGCTTCGAAATCGAGACCGAGCTGACTGTCCATGCGCTCGAGCTGCGCATGGCCGTCGCCGAGGTGCCGACGGCCTACAAGGAACGGCTGCCAGGTTCGCTCAGCAAGCTTCGCACCGTTAGCGACGGGTTCCGAATCCTCAAGACCATCGTCGTCCTCGTCAAGGAGGAACGGCCGCTTCAGTTCTTCTCCGTCCTTGCCGGCGTAATGGCATTCGCGGCGGCGGCGCTCGCGTTTCCTATCGTGGTGACCTTCGTCCAAACCGGCTTGGTGCCGCGCTTCCCGACCGCAGTGCTCGCGACCGGCCTGATGGTTCTTGCCTCCTTGAGTCTTGTTTGCGGTCTCATCCTGGACACGGTCACGCGCGGGCGCCAGGAGATGAAGCGGATGTGCTATCTGAGCATCCCCGTCGCTACCCGCGACGGTGCTCGCTCGCTTGCGAAGCGGTAGGATCGAGTCTTCGCTCGGTAAACCGCAGCCGCTCACGTCTGCCCCGACGGCGGTCTGCTGCGCAGATATGCGACGACGGATGTCAGCCAACGCTCGCATCGTGCCGCCGGCGTCGCGCGCCGCCAAATCGCCCAATCCAGCCGCGCGGTCGTCGTGGACAGGCTCCGCTTCAGCCGATTGTCGCCGGCGAGAAAATCATAGACGCGCGCGCCGCCGATCCGATGCCGCTCGATCGCCAGGGCGTGGCACAGGAGGCCGGGGCGGCCGTGTGGCAGCAATCCGTAGTCGAAGCCGCTTTGATAGGCGTAGACGCGGCCGCGATGGACGAAATTGTAGAGCAGACCAACCGTCCGATCTCCGGCCCGGATGCGCAGCAACTCGATTTCGCCGCGCTCATGCCACGTCGTGATGAGGCGGCGGTGGAACTGTGCGAAGCCGGGACGGGCAAATGCACCGGTGCGGCCGCGCGCGCGCCAAGAGTACTCGTGCAGGACCTGCAGCTCGTCGAGGAACGCCAAGGCTTCCGAAATGTGTCCGGCCGCCTCGATCTCGATCGGGCCGAGCGCCGCGTAATCCCGCCGGGTACGGCGGATCTGCTGGCGTGTATTCCTCCCGAAGCGGCGAAGATCGGCGAGGCCGTCTTCGCCGAGGTCTAGCGAGAAGAGCGGCAGGGATTTATCGACGACGAGGTCCCATCCGGCGGGCGGGGCGATCGTCAGCGCGCCCGGGTCGACGCCGCCGAAGAGGATCTCGTCGGGGCGCGACACCGTCTCGGCGAGGCTGCGAAGCGCGAAGGCAATGAGCGAAGCGTCGGCGCGTCGGTCGGTAACGAAGCCGTTATGCTCGATGAACAACCCATCGTCTTCGGCATTGCCAGTCTCGTTCAGGGAGAGCCGCCGCGGTCGCCAGAGGAGGTGGCGCCGGCGACGCGAGGCGACGAGGATTCCGAGCGCGACGGTCTCGCCAGCGGCATCGCAACGCGCGACGAGAAGCGTCAGTCCCGTCGGGAGGCCGGCGAGCCACGTGCCGATCCACGACCACGATTGGAAGAACGAGACCTCGGCGCGCGCCTCCAAGTCCCGCCAGCGCATCGCGAGGTCGGCGATATCGTCGACCGCGGTCAGCGAGAAGCGTAAATCCGGGAACGGGGCCATTGCCGGGCTACCAATACGCTGCGGCGCGACTATGATCCGCTCGCGCCACGTCGGACCCGACGCCGGCGCCGGGATGGTCGAAATCACGGGCACAGTCTCGAAACCTCTCATGGCGCTGCTGATCAATCCAGAGTTTTCCTGCCTTCCGCCCGACCTCGCCCGGCTCTTTGCCGCCGCCGGCGAGGAGAGTTTCTTCAACCATCCGGCCTGGTACGCGGTTTTCGCGCGTCATGCGCTCGACCCCGGCGCCGAGGTGCGACTCTACGCCGATGCGGCCGCGGGTGCCGCGCTGCTGCTCCAGGTGCCGCAATCGTCCGGCACACGGCGGCAAGTCAGCTTGACCAATTACTACAGCTGCGCCCATGCGCCGCTGGTCCGCTCCGGGGTCGATGGCGCGGCGGGGCTGTCGGAGATTGTCGGGACGATCTTCGCCGAGCGCCCGCGGTGGAATTGCGTTTCGCTCGCCGGACTCGACCCGACGACGGCCGAATTCGCGGCGCTGGCTACGGCGCTGCGGCGCGCCGGCAGGATGGTACGGCCGTTCTTCGATTTCGGCGTCTGGTACCAGGCGACGTCTGGGCTGTCCTTCGCCCGCTATCACGACGGGCTGCCGGCGCAGCTGCGCAACACCTGGCAGCGCAAGCGCAAGAAGCTGACGGGAGGCGGTCGCCTCCATCTCGCATTCTCGTGCGATGGAGCGGGGCTGGAGCAGAATATCGCCGACTACGAGACCATCTATCGCGCCAGCTGGAAGGTCGCCGAGCCTGATCCGGATTTCATGCCGGCGCTGATGCGCGCCTGCGCCGCGGTTGGGGCGTTGCGCCTGGCGGTCTATCATCTCGACGGCGAGCCTGCCGCGGCGCAGCTCTGGATCGTCTGGCGGGGCCGCGCGACGATCTTCAAGCTCGCCCATGACGAGCGCTTTTCCGAATACTCGCTCGGAACCTTGCTGACGATGGAGCTGATGGAGCGAATCCTCGAGATCGACCGTCCGTTCGAGATCGACTTCGGCCGCGGCGATGATCCCTACAAAAAGCTTTGGCTGCCGCAACGACGCGAGCGCTGGGGGCTGCTCGCCGCAAATCCACGGACGGCGCGCGGCCTCGCGCTGTCGCTCCGCGAAGCGGCTGCGGGACTGTTTCGGCGGGCCAGCTCTGCGAGACCACGCCGCGGCTGAGACATCAGGCGACGGCGTCGACCGATCGCGCCGGAGCCGGATTCCCGTCGTGGACCTCGCTGAGGAAAACCTCGAACATCAGCAGCGACCATAGCATCCTGCTGTGGTCGCGCAGGCCGGCGATATGCTGCTCGACGGATTTGCCGATGAACCCGGTGTCGAACCAGCCGGTGTCGGCGAGGCGTGAGGAACGCGCCGTCCGGCGCACGCGCTCGGCCAAGGGCCCGCGGAACCAGGCGGCGAGCGGCACAGCGAATCCCTGCTTCGGGCGGTACAGGATATCGTGGGACAGGCGGCCTTCGAGGGCTCGTTTGAAGACGTACTTGCCGATGCCGTCGTGCAGCTTCAGTCCGGACGGCAGGCCCGTGGCCCATTCCGCGAAGCGATGGTCGAGTAAGGGAGCTCGCACCTCGAGCGAGGATGCCATGCTGGCGCGGTCGACCTTGGTCAGGATATCGCCGGGAAGATAGGTTTTGATGTCGGTATAGAGCACGCGCATCAGCGGATCGTCTGTGGGCGCCTTCTCAAAGGCGCGGCCGAGTTGCTCGCGCGCGTGGTAGCCCTGCAGCTCGCGGGCGAAGCGCGGTGTGTAGAGCCGGTCGCGCACGCTGTCGTCGAGTGTCGAGACATTGAGGAAATAACCATCGAGCGAATCAGCGGCCAGCTCGCGCAGCGTCGATTTCGCACGGAACCGGCGGGGCGCCCAATCGGCCTTGGGATAGAGCCGGGCGAGCGTCCCGAAGAGTCCCCGGCGAATCGTATCTGGCAGCATGCCGCGGATCCGTTCCTCGCAGGCGTGCCAGCGATAGCGTCGGTAGCCGGCGAAGAGCTCGTCGCCGCCGTCGCCGGACAGCGCGACGGTGACATGCTCGCGCGCCAGCGCGCAAACGCGGACGGTCGGAATCGCCGATGCGTCGGCGAAGGGCTCGTCATAGATGCCAGCAAGCCGGCCGACGAGGTCGAAGTCATCGGCGTCGACCGTGCGGGAAAAGTGGTTCGTACGGAACTGCTTTGCGACTTGATCGGCGTAGGCTGTCTCGTCGTATTCGGCCTGTCTGAAGCCGATCGAGAACGAGTTCACGGGCTGCGCCGAGCCCTCGGCCATCAGCGCGACGACGGCACTCGAATCGACGCCACCGGAGAGGAAGGCGCCGAGCGGCACGTCGGAGATCAAGCGCAGCTTGACCGACTCCTGCAACAGGGCGACGAGCTGCTCGCGCGCCTCCTCCTCGCGATTCGGTCCGTCCTGACGGCAGGCGAGGTCCCAATACTCGACCGGCGACGGGATCTCCCGGCCGCGGCGGACGGTCAGATGATGCGCCGGGGCCAGCTTCGCGACATCGCGATAGATCGACTTCGTCTCGGGGACATAACCATAAGCGAAGAAATCCTCGACGGCGGTCGGATCGAGCCGGCGCGGGAGTCGCGGATCGACGAGCAGCGCCTTCAGCTCGGATGCGAAGAGCAGCATGCCGTCGTCGAGCACGGCGTAGTAGAGCGGCTTCTTGCCGAGCCGGTCGCGCGCCAGGAACAGCGTCTCGCTTTTCTCGTCCCAGATCGCGAAGGCGAACATGCCGCGGAACCGGTCGACGCAGCGCTCGCCCCATTCCTCCCAGGCATGGACGATCACCTCCGTGTCGCAATGGCTGCGGAAGCGATGGCCTTTCGCGGTGAGCTCGGTCGCCAGCTCCTGGAAATTATAGATCTCGCCGTTGAACGAGACGACGACAGTCCCGTCCTCGTTGTAGAGCGGCTGCTGGCCGCCCGCGACGTCGATGATCGCTAGGCGACGGTGCCCCAATCCGATCCCGGCGGCGACATAGAATCCGTCGCCGTCGGGACCGCGATGCGCGATGCGGTCGGTCATCTTGACGAGCCGGCCGCGGTCGATCGGGCGTCGCCCGCGCGTATCCATCAACCCGGCAATACCGCACATCGGCCGCTATTCCTTCCGCGATTCTGCCGTCCGCCCGACGTGCCTCAAGGCCCGCCCGGCTGCTCAAGCGTGGTCCGAAGCGAGCCGAGATGAGACGCGAAATCGGTCAATCGCGCCAGGGCGGGAGCGATCGATCCGTCCGGCGCGTCGGTCGCGATCGCGATCGCTGCCGCCGCCGGCTTGTCATCCATGAGCTCGGCCTTGGCCTGCAGCAGCTTCGCCGCCAGCGTACGGGATTCGAAGCGGCCGTCGACCCAGTACCACGACAGAACCAGGCGTTTGCGACCGAGCAGGACGATTCGCGTCAGTCTCGCCTCGATCGTTTCGCCGCCGATCGTGACCGGTGTCGACGACCAGCTTGCGCTCGTCCACGCCGCGGGATCGACTAGGTGGTTGCTGCTGCTGATGAGTTTCCCGGCCTGCGTCTGTCGATTGTAATAGCCGATGAATAGATCGACGTCCGCATCGGCGAGGCGGAACGTCCCGGCGGCGTGGCGGTGGAGGCCGACCAGTTCCGGCCGCCAGGTTGCGCTTGCCTCGCCGGCCCGCTGCCACGGCGCTGTTACGATGGGCAGTAACAATTCCGTGCCGGTAAGCCGAGCCGCCCGTGCCTCGACATACGCCGCGTAGACGCGCGGCATCGCCAGCAGTGTCAGCGCGATCAGCGCGACCACTGCGATGGAGCGCCGCCGGGCCGGACCGCTCGATTCTGCGACGCTGGGATGCGGTGCGGTTTTTCCCGCGTCGCGAAAGGTCAGACCGAGCCCGGCCAGGCCGACCGTTACGATCGAGAAAAAGATCCAGCCGTAGAGGAGGTGGTCGACGCCAGTCGCGAACTCGTTGTCGCTGAAATACGCGATGATCACGATGCCATAGGCACGCAACCCATTGGCGATGATCGGCGTGATGACGCAGAGCGCCAGAAAAGTGAATTTCTTCCGCAGCGATTCGTATGCGAAATCGGCGAAGAGTACGCCGAACGCCAGGGTGGCGGTCAGAAAGCGCAGCCCGGCGCAGGCCTCGGCGACCTCGAACATCCCGTTCGGGATCGAGATGAAGATGCCGTCCGAATAGACCGGAATCCCGGTCAGCTGCAGCCCGTGTACGATGAAGTGCGCAGTGAAATCCTGAAGATACGGCACCAGGAATTGGCCCGTCGGGATCAGGAAGAAGAGGTAGAGGAAAGGCAGGGCGAGAATGCCGTAAATGCGGAAGCCGAGCAGCGCGAGCAGGACCGCTTGAAGGCTGCAGAAGAGGGCGAGCTGCTGCCCTTCCAGCAAGGCCATCCGATCGAACAGCAGCCACGCCGCCGCTGCCGGCACCATCAGCAACAACGCATAGGGCGCCGGCATCGGCGTCGTGCCGCGCAGCAGCTCGCGACGTTCCCATACGAGGTAAAGGACGATTGGGAGAACGAGGAAACCATGGTTGTACGATGGTGAAGCGTACCAGACGCGAACCGCGCCGGCCGCTGCTTGCCAATAGCCTGCGATCAGGCCGCAGCCGATGATTGCCAGGGCCCCCGCCGTCGCCCGCCAGTGTCCCAGCGCGGCCTGGGGCTTGGCCGGCGGCAGCACGAGCTGCGTGGAAGCGACGGTGCCCTCGTTGTGGTTCATCTCTTGTGGCTTGGCTCCGTTGCGCCGATAGACGATGCGCGACAGGCTAGAAGCCAGCAGGAAATTAAAAAGTTAGAAAATTTTCTGGTATCTATGGTGTCGACCTTGCGCGTCGCCGGAAAACCTCACCCGGCTGACATGATGTCCAGCCGGGGCAGCGTGGTTCACGATAGGTCTTAACGCAGGTGAACGGAAGAATTTTGTCGTATGCAGGAGCTGATCTTCCTCACCCAGCGAATTCCGTACCCGCCGACGAAAGGCGAAAAGATCCGACCGTGGCAGATTCTACAGTATTTGCGGAAAAATTATACGGTTCATCTTGGCTGTTTCGTCGACGATCCTGCCGACTGGCAACACGTTCCGAAAATTCGGGAGCTCTGTGGCGAGACCTACTTTGCGCCGCTGCGTCCGAAATTTGCTAAACTAGCGTGCTTGCGTGGACTGTTCGGGACGCAACCGCTCTCGAAGTTCTATTTTCGCAATTCCACCATGGCATGGTGGGTTGAGGACATCCTTGCGCGGCGGCGACCGGAGGCAGCCTTCATCTGCTCGTCGGCGATGGCGCAATACGTCGTCGATTCGGCCAATCTGCCGCCGCGGGCGGTGATGGATTTCGCCGATGTCGATGCCGATAAATGGCGCCAATACGCCGCAACCCGCAGTGGGCTGGAGCGCTGGATCTATGCTCGCGAAAGCCGCACCCTGCTCGCATACGATCGGCGCGTCGGCGCTTCGACGAGCGCCGGCACGTTTGTCTCGCGCGCCGAAGCCGAGCTCTTCCGCCAGCTGGCTCCCGAGCTCGCCGGCAAGATTTTCCACGTCGATAGCGGCGTTGATTCCGAATATTTCTCGCCGGAGCACCGTTTCGATAATCCATTGTCGAGCAGCGCGACCTTCGTCTTCACCGGGACTATGAACTATTGGCCGAATGTCGATGCCGTGGTGTGGTTCGCGACGCAGGTGCTGCCGATCGTCCGCCGAACGCGGCCCGACGCCGAATTCTGCATTGTCGGGTCCAGCCCGAGCGCTGAGGTCTCCCGCCTCGCCCAGCTGCCGGGGGTCAGGGTGACCGGCCGCGTCGCCGATGTTCGACCCTATGTCGCGCACGCGGCCGCGATCGTCGTCCCGCTCCGCATCGCAAATGGCGTCCAGAACAAGGTGATCGAGGCGATGGCGATGGCCAAGGCCGTGGTCGCGACGCCGCGCGCACTGGCCGGCGTCGAGCTCGACCGGGCAAGCGAGGTCATCGTCGCCGAGAGCGAAGCGGAATTCATCGATGCGACGCTCGCTGTTTTGACCCGGTCCGATCGCGCCGAGCTCGGCCGACGCGCGCGGGCGCGCGTCCTCGCCGATTATCGCTGGGAAAAAAACCTGACGGCGTTCGCACCGCTGATCGCGCCAGCGACGACCGTCGTCCCCGTCGTGTCGCGGTCGGATTTGCCGGGAAAGGCCGGCATCTCACCAATCATCGCATAGAGAGTGGGAGGCTAGATTGCGGGATTACATCAAGACCGAGCTCGACAAGAGCGCTTCCGTCATTGCCGCCATCGCGCGCGATCCGGAGTTGACGACGCGGATCGAAACGGTCGCAGCTCGCTGTATCGAGGCACTGGAGCGCGGCAACAAGATCCTGCTCGCCGGGAACGGTGGCAGCGCCGCCGACGCGCAGCACCTCGCCGCGGAGTTCGTCAGCCGCTTCAATTTTGATCGGCCGGGTCTGGCGGCCTTCGCGCTGACGACCGACACCTCCGCGCTCACCGCAATCGGCAACGATTACGGGTACGAGAAGCTGTTCTCCCGGCAAGTGCAGGCGGTCGGGCGCGCCGGCGATCTCTTCATCGGCATCTCGACCTCGGGGCGCTCGCCGAACGTCGTCAACGCCCTCCGTGAGTGCCGCGCGAAAGGCATCGTGACGGTCGGGTTGACCGGCCGCGACGCTCGCGACATGGCGTCGCTCTGCGATTACGCGCTATGCATGCCGTCGGACGAGACGCCCAAAATTCAGGAGGGGCATATCGTCGTCGGTCACATCATTTGCGGTCTCGTCGAGCGCACGATGTTCACGCCCGCGACATGACGACCTGACGCTTTCGGCGATATGCCAAGCAAATGCCCGCATCCAAGCAGGACATCTATATATGTACCGAGGACCGAGCTGTCGTTGATTATTCCAAGCTTCAACGAAGAGACGATGGAGCCGCAACCGCGCCGATGAAAATCCTTTTCCATCATCGGATCGCGTCGAGCGACGGCCAGGCAGTGCATATGGATGAGCTCGTGGGAGCCTTGCGCAAGCTCGGACATGAGATCGTCGTCGTCGGGCCGGCGCGGATGGCACGGGCCGAATTCGGCGATGGTGCCGGTCTGATCGCGTCATTGAAGCGGCATCTGCCATCGGCGTTCTATGAGCTTATGGAGTTAGGTTATAATCTCATCGCCTTGCCGCGGCTCTGGGCGGCCATCCGGCGCGAAAGGCCGGCCGCCGTCTACGAGCGATACAATCTCCTGTCGCTCGCCGGCCCGATCCTGCGACGCTTCAACGGAATTCCGCTGCTGCTTGAGGTCAACGCGCCGATTTTCGAGGAGCGTTTGGCCCGGGAAGGGCTATCGCTCTGGCGTCTTGCCGCCTGGGCGCAGCGCACGAGCTGGCGCGGTGCAGACCATGTGCTGCCGGTGACGAACGTACTTGCCGATTATGTCCGCCGTGCCGGGGTGGAAGAGCGCCGCATCGTCGTCATCCCGAACGGCATCGACGGCGAGAAATTCGGGATCGTACCGGATCGTGATGCGGCCAAGCGGCGTCTGGGACTCGCCGGGAAGCTGGTGCTCGGCTTCACCGGCTTCGTGCGGGACTGGAATCGCCTCGATCGCGTGATCGATGGTTTGGCGCCGCTTCGTCGAGCGCATGAGGTACATCTCCTGATCGTCGGCGACGGCCCGGCGCGCGCCGGGTTGGAGCAGCAGGCGAAGCGGCTTGGCGTCGATGACTGCCTGACCGTCACCGGCATCGTGCCGCGGGATACGGTGGCCGCCTATACCGCCGCCTTCGACATCGCATTGCAGCCTGGCGTCACGGCCTATGCTTCACCGTTGAAGCTTTTCGAATACATGGCCATGGGCCTCGCCATCGTCGCGCCGGACCAGCCGAATATCCGCGAGGTACTGACTGATGGATCCGACGCGCTTCTCGTCGATCCGGCCCGCCCGGAGGACCTCGCCGCCACGCTCGAGCGCCTCTGTGTCGACGCAGCCTTGCGCGAGAGGCTCGGCGCGGCCGCTTGCGCCACGATCGGGCGCCACGACTATACCTGGGTAGGCAATGCGAAGAGAGTGCTATGGCTGATCGGTCAGGGCTCGACGGGGGAGCCTTGGCGAACGAGGAAGCGGAGTAGGGTCCCTTTGCGAGGTACTCAAATTATTCCCACACCCACGAGAGCGGCATTCGCTGAGTAGTGATCGGAACATCCGTTTCGCAGTCCACGGGGTTGGAGTTTCGTCGGCCGGGTCACCCAGACGAACGCCGACATGATTGCGTATCGCGTCGAGCGGTCCGCAGAGTCTAGAAGCGGCTCAACGCGAGAGGCAAGTCAGCTGTCGTTCTAGATGTGCCTATCCTAAATCCCGCGCCAGGAACGGTCCGATGCAATTTGCCACCGGGAGCGGCAGCAGCTTCCATGCCGCGATGAACAGCCGGTATTTCGGATTGAGCGGATTGATGTCCGGGATCGGTTTGCCCGGCTTTAGCTGGTACTCATGGACGATCGCCTGCGCCGTGAAGCCCCAGTTCTTCTTGAAGGCATAGGCACCCGTGCCGAGCTTGCTCCGCCCGAAATCGAAGATCCGGACGCCGCGCGCCGTGGCGGCGCAGATGATGTGCCAATACATGAAATCATAAGCGCCGATGCCGCGCACCGCCGGCGTTCCGCCGGCATAATAGGGCAGGACCTCGTCGCGAAAATAAAAGCTCATGACGCCGCAGACGGGCTTGCCGCCGTGCTGCACGACCAGAACCTCGCAATCCGCGCCGAACTCTTCCTTGAGGTGCCGGAAATACCGCAGAGGGAAGACGGGCGTTCCGAGGTTGCGCACGCTTTCGGCATAGAGTGCGAAGAAGCGATCGACACCTTGGTCCTCGACGATGGCAAGATCGCGGCCCAGGCTTTGGCGGACGACGGCGCGCTGCTTGCGCGGGATCGCCTTGAGATTGGCTTCGGGGTCGGGGCCGATGGTTCGGCGAAACGTCGCGTAAAGATCCGCCTTCGCCGGCCATTCCGGATGCGCCTGGGCAAGCATGCGGTATTCCAGGCAATCGGCACCGATTTCGCGCATCAGCGCGATGGCCCGCGCATCGAGCGCATCGCGCGCTTCATCGTCGAGCGCCGCTGGTCCGCCGTAGATGCAGAAGGCATTGGAGATCAGGGAATTCCCGAAGAGCGGGCTCTTGATGTGGACGAGCGGCAGCACGCCGCGGACGGCGCCGTCCCGCTCGGCGTAGAGGTAGTAGGTCCTGTGGCCGAAGCTCTTGCCGACGACGCGCTGCCAGCCGGCGCGGTGGAAGAATGTCGCGCCGGGACATTCGGCGACGAAAGCGTCCCAGGCGGCGGACCGCTCCGGCGTCAGTTCGCGGACCGCCAGTAGCGCGGAGGCGTCGCGCATCGTCAGGCCGGAAGCTCCGTCTCGAGGACCGCGTCGACGCGATCCCAGGTGAAGTCGTCGAGCAGGCGCGCGAGCTTGTCACGCATGCGGGAGAGGTTCGTGTAATGGCGGAACCGGCTCTTGAACGAGAGGTCCTGCTGTACCGGTTGATCCGGATCGATCTCCCAGGGATGGAAATAGAAGACGCAGGGACGCCGGTCGCGCCGCAGCACGGCGCGCATGCCGGCGGTCGTGACGCCATAGGGTAAGAGCCTAAAATAGCCGCCGCCGCCGCACGGCAAGTTCTGGCCAAAGAGAGAGAGGGAGGTGATGGGGAACTCGCGAAAGCGATGATCGGCGAGCGGTCGGAAGGGAAAGCGCGGCGCTTCCGGCATCCCGTAGAGATCATGGCGGATCGGGTTGATGCTCGAGCTGTAGCTGTAGCCTTCCTCGGCGAGCACCGCGAAGGCCCAGGGGGTACGGCGACCGATCGAGAAGCTGGCGGCGCGATAGCCCTGCACCGTGACGCCGCCGCAATCCTCGAGCAATGCCTTGGTGCGCTTGACGTCGGCGCGAAACGTTTCCGGCGACTGATCGTCGGCGCGGATGTGCGACCAGCCGTGACTCGCCAGCTCGTGACCGTCGGCGACAATGCGGCGCACGAGCGACGGATGGCGCTCGGCGATCCAGCCGAGGGTGAAGAAAGTCGCTCGCACACCGTGCTCGCCGAACAGGTCGAGCACCCGGTTGGTGTTGAGCTCGACGCGCGACGGCAGCCCGTCCCAATCGCTTCGCGAGATCGTTCCGGCGAGCGCCTGGACCTGGAAGTAATCCTCGACGTCGACCGACATGGCGCAGCGGATGACGGCGTCGGCGCCCGGTTCGGTTGGCCGCCGGCTCACCGCTCGCGCTCGTTGAAGAAATCGGCCGCTATCTTGAGGATCTCGCGCAGCAGGCGCTCGTTCGATCGCAGCTGCATCTCGATCGCGGAGATGCGCGTCAGCAGCTCGTCGCTGGCTGCGGCGGCCTGGGTCGGTGCCGGAAACGCACGGTCCTGGCTGGGCCGCGTCGCGGTGACGCGGTTGACCTCCTGCTCGAGATCGCGTGCGACTTCCTCGACGTCGGCGGCGCCCAGCGCGTGACGGTCCTCGAGGAAGCCATAGAGAAGGACGCGCGAGCATAGGGTATTGATCCGGCGCGGCACGCCGCCGGTATGACGATAGATCGGCTGAAAGAAATCGTCGCTCAGCCCGGGATTGTCTTGCCATCCGACCATGCGCAGGCGGTGCTCGACGTAGTGCCGTGTCTCGACGGAATCGAGCGGTCCCAGATGGTATGAGGCGATGACACGCTGGTGCAGCTGCTCCAGCGTCTCGCTCGCCAGCGTTTCGCGGAATTGCGGCTGGCCTAGCAGAAAGCTCTGCAGCGGCGGCCGGCCATCGATCTGCAGGTTCGAGAGCATCCGTAGCTCCTCGAGCGCGGCGACCGACAGGTTCTGGCACTCGTCGACGACGAGGACGGCGCGGTAGCCGTCCTGCATGACGCGAGCGAGGAATTGCTCGAAACGGCGCAGCAGCGTCGCCTTGTCGGCCCCCTCCTGCAGAATGCCAAACGCCGATGCCACCATCCGCAGCGTGTCGTCTGCCCCGAGCAGCGTATTGGTGATCTTTGCAGCCACGTATTTACGGCTGTCGAGCTGCTTCAGGAGATGCTCGACGATCGTCGTCTTGCCGGCGCCGATCTCGCCGGTAATGATGATGAATCCTTCACCCTGACCGAGGCCGTAGGTGAGATGGGCCATTGCCTTGTTGTGACCCGAGCTGCCGAAGAAAAAGCGCGCGTCGGGAGTCAGCTGAAAAGGCAGGCCGGAGAGTTTGTAGAAATCGGTATACATCGTCTTTCAGAAACTCTTGCGCAGCCCGAGGGTCAAGGCATTTTCGGTGATGTTCTGTCCTGGAGCGGAAGACTGGCGGTAAAGCAGCGAGTAGGTGGCCGTTGCGGTCAAGCCGCGACCGAGCAGATAAGCCAGGCCGAGGCTCGTATCGTAGGAGTCATCGAGGATGCTGATCGGCAGGAGCTGATCCGTCCGGATATAGTTGAACGCTGCATTGAAGGTGGTGACCGTCGTCAGCTCGCGGGCGAACGTCGCGACCAGGGCGATCGTCGTGCTCTTGAAACCTGTCGTCTCCGTCGTCTGCGTATCGGTCTGCGCGCCGAAGGAGACGCTATTGCGGTCGAAGGCGCCGGTGACGGTCAGCTGGCCTCTTTGATCGTGGAAGGCGGCATTGCCGACGCCGCCGTTGATGCCCGACGGCGAGGTCACCGGTGTGAAGGGTTGGCCGTTCGACGTGAAGCCGCCTTGCGGTGTCACGGATAGACCGCCAACGTTGCCGATTGCCTGCTGCTGCGACGTAGTGATGGTCTCGTTATAGCTGAGCTTGACCTGCACGCGTTTCGTGATGTCGTAGCTTCCGTCGGTCGAAATGAACCGGCCGCCATAGCGATAGTTATAGGCGAGGTTGAGCCGCGATCGCGTGCCGGTGATGCCGATTCCGATGCTCGCGATCGGGCCGCTTTTATTGCTCGCCAGCGTCGGGTTGTCGAGCGTCTCGTAGCCGAAGCTGCTCAGTACGGCGAAGGTTCGGTCGAGCGCGTATTTGCCGACGAGACTGGCGGTTCGTTGCGTGCTGTTCGCGGTGCCGGTCGGGATCGTCACCCCGTTGACGATCTGGCTGCCCTGCGACCGGCCGCTCTGGTCGACATCCGTCGCCTGCAGCGATGCATTCCAAACGAACCTGGCCCAGTCCGAGCCGCTGGCGAGCGCGGCCGTGATTTGCGTCTGCGTCGCATCGGACAAGACGCCACTCGAGGTTTCCGCGACCTGCGCGGCGACAGTGCCGGTTGCGAAATTGTGGAAATTCTGGGTGAACGTCGGCGTGACGGTAAATGTGCGCAACGTCGCCTGGTTAGTTGAGGTCGCGCGACCGTCGGCGGTCAGCACGCCTTGCGAGGTGACGACCTGCCGGCTGATCGACGCCGAAGTCGCGACCGCCAGATGTTCGTGCCACAGCGTGTAGAGGTTGGTGCCCGTGACCGCCGTGTCAAAGCGGTCGAGGTCATGGTTCACGGCGTAGCGTTCCAGGCTCGGCGCGATGGTGAGCGCGCCTTCGGTGCGCGAGCTACGGTTCACGATCGACAGCGAGGGCGTCACCCGCGTGATGACATCTGCGCTTTTCGCCTGCGGCGTCGTCGCCACGGCTATGCCATTGACGGTCACGATCTGGCCGCCGCTCGCGACCGACCGCGCGTTATCGGTGACGATCTCCTCGAGAGCAGCCGAGGTCCGGACTTCGAGGCCGCGTACCTCGGTGTCCGGCGTCGCCTCGCCGCCGGCCGCCTCGATCGTCGCCGGCGCGCGCGCCGTCGCCTCGCCGGTGACGACGACGTCCTGCGCCCAGGCGATGCTCGCGGCGAGCAAGGTTGCAGGCAGGATCAGCGCCGCAAGGCAGGTCTTTCGGCGCACGCCGCCGCGTGCCGTCTCGCGCTCGAACGGCATGGTCTACGGACGCGGTCCGCGCGGACTACTCGTTCGTTTCGTAATACCCATACCCGTATCCGCCGAACTCGTCCTTGCCGCGCGTCGCGTCCGCTTTATTGAAGATGATGCTGATGTTGGGGCAGGCGCCGATATGGGTGAGCGACTGCTCGACGGCGCGGCGGCCCGTCTTGCCGGCCTCGATCACCAGGATGATTTGACCGACATGAATGGCAAGGACCGACGGCTCGCTGCTGGCGAGGATAGGCGGCGCATCGAGGATGATGATGCGATCGTGGTATCTTGTGGCAATCTCCTGCATCAGATTGATCATCTTCTGGCTGGCCAGAAGCTCGGTGGTGGCCAGCGACGGCGTCCCCGCGGCCATCAGCGACAAGTTGCGGATGTTGGTGCGGATGAGGACGTCGGCCGGCGTCATGCTGTTGTCTGACAAGACGTCGAGCAGACCCTTCTGCGGCGGCAGCCCGAGGACCTGGAAGATCGAGGGCCGCTGCACGTCGGCGTCGACCAGCAGGACGTGAAGGTCGCGCTCCGACGCGATGCTCATGGCGAGATTGATGGCGGTGAACGTCTTGCCCTCGCCAGGCTTGGCGCTGGTGACCATCATCAAGTTGCCATGCTCGATATGGTCGTCGCCGGTCGCGAAGGCGCGCAGCAGGACCGGCCGCTTGATGACGCGGAACTCCTCCGAGATGCGCGTTCGGCTGCCGGTCGGCGTCACGAAGCCGGCAATCTGCAGCCGGCCGAGATCGAGGTTGAGATGCCGCGTCGGCAGCGTCGCGCTTTCGGCCGCTGAGGAGTCCGCAAGGTTGCGTGTCTCGGCCTGATCTTGCGGCGGATCGTCCGCTGGAACGGTCTGGGCCGGCGCAGCCGCGCTCAGCCGGTTGGCCGCGCGCTCGACCAAGCTGAGATCGCCGTTCCGTTTCAGCCGTTCCGCGGCGCGTTGGATCAGGTCCATTGTTCCGCGTCCTAGCTCATGCCTTGACGGATCAACATCACCGCCAGGGCGCCGTAGGTCATCAGCAGCGCGAAGATCGATGCGACGAAGCCGAGGGTACGGAAAGTGCGGACGCGCCGGTCCCCGGGCGTGAGGATGCGCGATACGCTGCCCAGCACCGGCAAGGCGACGCTGTCGCGCAGACCCGCAATCGAGAAGTAGGTGTCATCGAGCTGCGCCATGAGGAAGGCGACGACGAGGCCCACGGCAAGCGAGCCGAAGAGCACGCCGGACATCAGGAACAGGCGTGGCGGCCCGCTCGGCGTGCTCGGGATCTGCGGCGGGTCGATGATGCGGAACTGGATCTTGTCGCCGGTCGTCTCGACGGCGTCCGCAAGCTTCGCCGCCTCGCGCCGGGCGATCAGCTCTTCGTAGTTCTTGCGGAAGACGCCATAGTCGCGGTTGAGCGTGGCGAGCTCCGCTTCGACAGACGGCGCATTGGCCGAGAGCTCCTCGAACCGCTTGACCTGCTCGTCGACCTCTGCGAGGTGGCGCTGCAGCGAGGTGATCGTCGATTCGTAGTCGACCATCTTGAGCTGGATCTGCTCATAGACCGAGTTAGAGATCGTCGCCTTGGCGGATTTCGCGCCGCCGGGGGCGTCGGCCGTATCGCGCAGGTGCTTTTCCGTCTCCGTGTACTGCTGCTGCATCGATGCGAGCTGCCGTCGCGCGGCCACGATGTCCGGGTGCTGCTCGGTGAAACGCGTGGCCATCATATCGATGGCCTTTTGTTGGTCGTCGATCCGTTGCTTAATCGACTGCAGCTGTGGCGGCAGCGGCTTTTCACCCTGATTCTGGATGATGAACTGCGGCGTCTGATCGACGCTGAGGAACTGCGGCACCGTCTTGAGCTGCTGCTGCAATGAGTCATGTCGGCTCGTCGCATCGTCGAGCTGCCCCTTGATCTCGGCGCGCATGGCACGCGCCTGCTCGAGGCTCTGCTGGAACGAGCCGCCGTTGGAGACGCCGCGCGACAGCACGTCGAGATGGGCCTTCTTGAAGTCGGCGAGCTTCGTCTCGGCGGCCTGCAGCTGCTTCTCGTAGCGGGCGATCTGCACGTCGAGGAATTGTCGAGCCTTGTCGATGTCGGTGCGCGACGCGCCGACGTTGCTTTCGACGAAGATCGATAGCAGCGACTGGGCGACCCGCTGGGCGATCTCTGGCGACGGGTCGACGAAGCTGACCGAAAAGAGGTTCTTGCCCTGGTTCTGCGAGATCTGTACGCGCTTGGCGATGTCCTTGTACAAATCGTCCTTCTCGGCCTGCGTCTTGGCGAGCAGGTCGAGATCGGTCATCCGCATGAGCTTTTCGATGTTGGGTCGGCTGAGCAGCGTCCGCTGCATGATGTCGACCTGCTGGCCGATGTTGCCCTCGACCGATATTCCGCGCAGCAACGGCGACAGCAGATTGTCGGTGTCGACATAGATCCGCGCCGATGATTCGTAACGATCGGCAAGCCCGACGACGCCGATCCAGCCCGGGACGCAGAGGATCCAGCTGATCAGCGCGATGTACCAGCGCTTGCGCCAAAGCGCCTCGACGTAGCCGAGCAGCTGGTTGTAGATCTCGTTCATCGCGTCAAATCACTCAACATGCTCCGCGGCCGTCGTTCAGACGCCGAAACGCTCAGAAATAGCTTTGCGGGATGATCAGGATATCGCCCGGCAAGATCTTGACGTTCGCCGTCACGTCGCCGTCCTTGATCAAATCGTCGAGCCGAACTCGCAGCTCTTGATCCTTGCCGTCGGTCTTGCGGACGATGATTGCCCGGTTGCCGGAGGCGAAACGCGTCAGCCCGCCGACGGCGATCATCACGTCGAGGAGCGAGGTATTCGCCTTGTACGGGATCGCCTGTGGCTTCGCCGCTTCGCCGACGACGCGGATTTGCGTCGCGAAGGGGCCAACGAAGCCGGTCACGATGACGTTGACGATCGGCTCCTGGACGTATTGCTTGAGGACATCTTCGAGATCGCGCGCCAGCGCCGTCGGCGTCTTGCCGACCGCCACCATATCCTCGACGAGCGGCACCGAGATGCGCCCGTCGGGGCGGACCGGGACGGTCGCCGTCAGCTCGGGATTGCGCCAGACGAAAATCTGCAGATTGTCGCCGGGTCCGATGAGATAGTCGGGGCCAGGCGTGCTGACCGGCGGGACGGCGTACTCGGCATCCTCCGGCGCCATCGTGCTGCCGCACGCCGTCAGCAACAGCGTCCCGAGGAGAAGGCCGAGCAATGACGCGGTGGGCTGGCGGCTGGTCGGCTTACTCTTGCTGTCGACAGGCTGAAACACGGCTGGCCTCACGGTTCGTCTTCGTCGATTGCGGCGTTCCCGGCATCGCTCGTGCAAGGAGCGTTCGGCAGGCAAGCAGGGAACGGACTTCAATCTTGAAGCCGACGGCGTTCTGCCGACCCTTCAGTTCCGGGGCCGAAGTGCGCCGATTGCCGACGAAGACTAAAAACCCCATTCTGCGGCCGAGATGCTACCGCTTCGTTAACCGTGAATGATTTTGCGGGAGCTTTTGCTGTGCTTTGGATGTTCAATGACCCGTCAACCTTCAGACGCATGAGCGACAGCCTATTTCCGGTGCAGTCATTTACCATATTATGACCCCCGACCCGAAATAGCTACCATCGCGCGTCGACGTTCGAATTTCCGCAACCGCGGGTACGTGAAATTCATCGTCTTTACCAAAATTATAAGATTTTCGGCAGTATGCTCAGCCGATCCATGCTCGTCGACCGATCGGGCCGGTCGGTGACCCATGCGTGGCGACCTGGAGAATGCAAATCGGATGGCCGAGTTTTTTGAAAGCCGTGCGCTGCGCTACGAGATCCATCTTCTCGTCGATAAGCGCTGGCAGATCACGGAGATCGCGGGCAATGGCGGTGGCGGCGGGCCGCTGGCCCGCGTCCAGTTCGAGGAGTTCGAGAAGAGCGTCCTGGCCAAGGCGAATGCGATGCTCGCGGCCGGCGTCAAGGCGGTACGCGTGATGCGCGACCGGATTCGCAGCGACGGCTTCACGACGACGACCGAGCTTTTTTTCAAGGAGGCGACGAACGCCGGCAGCGAGCCGCCGCTCACCGTCGGGCGCTACGAGGGTGCCCCGCCGCTCTGCACCAAGCCTGAGGACATCGCCTCGCGCGCCAGCTGCCAGGTCATCGGGGTGGTGCTGCGCTCGTTCCTCGACAAGCAGCTCATCACCGCGCTCGAGTTGCTGCATCTTCACCCGTACCTCCGCAAGCTGAACGAAAATTACACGCTGGTGCAAGGCGCCCTTCACCAGATCGCAACCTCGCAGGCGAAGACTGCCGGCAGCGATCTCAAGAGTCGGGTGACGCTGCTACTGGGTCTCATCGACGCGGTCGAGGCGAAGGCGCGGGAAGCGATGGCCGAAAAGAGGCTGCCGGCCATCGAGCAGGATTTCCGCAAATTTGCCGAGCGCATGGCGGCGCGCTACGACGGCGACCAGCGGAGGTTCTACGCTGCTGTCGGCATTGCCCGTCATTTCCAGGGCTCGCAAAGCTTCCTCGCCAAGCTCGACTTTGCTCTCGATCATCTGCCGGACGAGCCGTTGCCGGAGATGCGCAGTCTGCTTGACGAGCTGGCTGCCGGTTGTCTCGACAGCTCACAGCTCGTGATGGACCTGCTCGGCCACCAACCCAGCCTCGCTGCGGCACTGATGGCGCTGGCGGACCTTGCGAGCGGACGGGGCGAGACGGAGGACAAGAGCGGTAGCCTGAAGAGGCTGCGCGAGGCGATTGCGGCGGGTATACTGCCCTCGGTCGTCGACAGCTTGTGGCACCGCGTGCTGCGCGAGCTGGGGCGCGGCCGGCCGCTGTCGCGCAGCGACGAGAAGCAGGAATGGGGCTTGCTGATGAAACTGTCGGATCACCTTGTCGGCTGCTGTCCGGGCGATGCCAGGCCGGCGGTGGAGGATGCCGTGAAGCTGCGCCTGCGGCGGCTGCGTGACAGCGCGTCGATGCGCGAATGAGCCGGCGCCGACCGGCGGAGGCGCGCGATACGAGCGAGTTGCTGGTCGATTTCCTGGAGTTCATCGACATCGGATCGGGCTCACTGCCGCTCACCGAGCTTCTGCATCGCGTTCTTCTCAAGGCGCGCTACCTGACCGACTCCGAGGCGGGCACGATTTTCCTAGTGCGCGGCCGCGGCCAGCGGCGCTATCTCGAAGCCGGCAGCATGCAAAACGACGCGGTCGACTTGCCCGCCCGACATCTGGTGCTGCCGTTGCAGCCAAAATCGATCGCCGGCTTCGTCGCGCTCACAGGCGAGACGCGCTTCATCGACGATCTCTACGACCCTGACAACCACGAGTTCACCTTCGATCCGACCGTCGATGCCAAGCTCGGCTACGTCAGCCGGACGATGCTGGCATTTCCGCTGCTCAACCGCCGCGGCGAGGCCGTCGCGGTGGTCGAGCTGATCAACCGGCGTCCGCCCGACGGCGGCCCGCCGCTGCCCTTCGAACCGCGTCACGCCGCGCTGATCGCGCCGGTCAATCATTTCGCCGGGCGCGCCATCGAGCGAACGGCGATGGACGAGGCGATCCACGCGAAGAGCAAGCGGCTGCGCGAGCAGCGCCGTGAGATCGCCGATCTCCATGCCGAGACCGAGGAAGCCTTCATGCTGTCGATACGGCTGCTCGCCAAGGCTGCCGAGCTGCACGACGAGGTGACGGGAAACCACATCGTGCGGGTCAATGAATACGCCTATGCGCTCGCGCGCCGAATCGGCCGCCCGAGCGACTGGTGCGACGAGATCCGCTATTCCGCACAGCTCCACGATGTCGGCAAGATGAGCGTCGACGTTGCGGTGCTGAAGAAGAAGGGCAAGCTGAACGAGACGGAATGGGACGAGATGCGACGCCATCCCGCCTATGGCTACGAGATCCTGCGAACCTCGCCGCGGCTCGGCATGGCGGCCGACATCGCGCGATGCCACCACGAGAAATGGGACGGAACCGGCTATCCGGCCGGGGTCCGTGGCACCGCCATTCCGCTGGCGGCGCGGATCGTCGCCGTCGCCGACGTCTACGACGCGCTTCGCGCGGCCCGACCTTATAAGTCAGGTTTCAGCCACGAGGAGGCTTGCCGGATCATCCTCGAGGGTGACGAGCGCATCGACCCGGCGGCGCATTTCGATCCACAGATCCTCGCCGCCTTCGCCGCCGGCATTGGCGAGATGGCGGCGATCTGGGACCGGCTGCAGGATCACGCAGATGTCGGGTCGGAGCGACCCTCGGGACGCGCGGCAAGCGAATGAATGCGTTGCGCTGCGGTTAACGCTCCAGTTACATTTACCGACCATAGTTCACTTATGTCGGCTTATGCTCGGACATTTCCTTGACATTTCGACGGCGCTTCCGTTTCCTGGTGAGGACTGCACCCATGACCCCAAAGAGGCAAACAGGATGCCGTCGGGAGGCGACAGTTAAGGAATGGAATTAGGCGGCGACTGGGTCGACGCGATCTCGAATTTCTGGACCGCCGCGTTCCATCTCTGCGCGTCGGTTTCGACGTTCGGCATTCGCCGGATGATTATCGAGCATGGTCCCTGGTTTTACCTGATCACGTTCGGCTGGACCTTCGTCGAGGGCGAGACCTTCGTGATTTTCGCCGCCTCCTTCGCCGCGCAGGGTCTGCTCGACCCCGTCATTTTGCTGATCTGCGCCTGGCTCGGAAGCTTTGCCGGCGATCAGCTCTACTTCTATATCGGGCGCCGTTATGGCGGGTTGCTGCTCAAGCGCTATCCGCGCTGGCGCCCTGGTGTCGACACGGCGCTCTCATTCCTGCGGCGCTATAGCACCGGCTTCATCTTCAGTTTTCGCTTCACCTACGGCGTACGCAATTTCTCGTCCTTTGCAATGGGGATGAGCGGGTTGGTCTGGCGCCGATTCTTTATCCTCAACTTTTTCGCCGCCGGTATTTGGGCGGTCGTCTTCGTCGGCGCCGGCTACCTTCTCGGCAACATCTTCGGCGCGGCCCTGCGTGAGGTCGCCGATTCCTTCGGCCTTGTCCTTCTCGGGCTCTTTGCCGTGATGGCCCTCGTCGTCTTCGCGATGCACCGCATCCAACGTCGCCGCCGCATGCCGCCGTTGCGCGGCGTCGCCGAGTTGCCGCCGCCCTGACTCGCTCCGCCCCGCGACGCGCGTCGCGGGGAAAGATGTGCTCCTATAAAATCCGATCCCGCAGCAAGCGTCGATCACTTGAGGCTCGCCGCTCCGAAGCCTGTGGGCCATTCAAAACAGCCGCCATGTCATTTGGATATAGGCTACGTTTTCTTGCATGGCCTTTGGTGTCACGAGGCGTTGCCCAGAGAGACCTTGATTTTCCCTTGCCGCTGTGTTGAGAAGGCGGGCACCATTCCGGTGCGAGGAGGGGATATGCGCGGTATTGTCGTTCTCATGACGCTCTTGACACTGGCGTCCTCGGTCGAGGCTGCGCCGGTGCGTTGCTACCAAGGCGGCGAGATCGAAGCCGATCAGGCGATCCAATATCAGAACGAGCTGATGGTGATCAGCGAGACCTGCCGAACGAAAGATTACGTGACCTTCGTCGTTCGCAACCGTCTCCCGATCATCGACTACCAGCACGCGATGATGGAGCATTTCAAGCGGGTCGGCGAGCGCAGCGGTCAGGCCGCCCTCGACCGCTACATGACTAGGCTGGCGAACGAGAAATCGCTACAATATACGGAACGCGCCGGAGATGGGATGTGCGCCAAGGCGGCCGATTTCCTGACCGCCGGCGGCAAGCTCGACGGCGCGACCTTCCGCCAGCTCATCGCCGCGCGAGCCGCCGACCGACGCGAGACCTATCAGCGTTGCAAATAGCGGCTGACCTGCCCAGCCGTTCCAGGCCCACCAAGGAAAAATCATAAACGACGCCGCGGCGACACGCCCGTGGGTTCCCGGGAGAAAGCTGATGTCGAAGGTGTATCGCGCGCTCGTCCTCGCGGTCTTGCTCGGGGGCGTCGCCGGCAACGCGTGCGCTGCCGACAAGCTGGCGGTCGGCGTCCTCAAGCTGGTGTCGTCGGGACCGGTCTACCTCGCTCAAGACAAGGGCTATTTCAAAGCCGAAGACTTGGATATCGAGCTCAAGTTCTTCGAGGCGGCGCAACCGGTCTCCGTCGCGGTCGTCTCGGGCGACATCGATGTCGGGATCACCGGCTTGACCGGCGGCTTCTACAATCTCGCCGGCAAGGGCGGACTCAAGATCATCGCGGCGCAAAGCCGCGAGGAGCCGGGCTATCACCTGATCGCCTATCTCGCGGCAAAGCACGCCTTTGAGACGGGGCTCCATAGCCTCGCCGATCTGCCCGGCCATTCCGTCGCGATGACGCAGACGGGGTCGACCTTTCACTACAGCCTCGGTCTGCTCGCCGAGAAGCTGCGTTTCGACCTGTCGCGGCTCAAGCTGGTCCCCTTGCAGTCGATCCCAAACATGGTCTCCGCGATGAAGGGCGGGCAGGTCGACGCGGCGCTGATCCCGGCGACCGCCGCCTTGCCGTTGGTCGAGAGCGGCGACGCGAAGCTGCTGGGCTGGGTCGGCGACGAGACGCCTTGGCAGCTCGGCGCCGTCTTCACGGCGCCGAAGACCATCGCCGATCGCCGCGCGGTTCTCGAGCGATTCATCCGCGCCTATCGCAAGGGAGCGCAGGATTTCTATGATTCCTTCCTGCGGAAGGGTCCCGACGGTCAGCCGGCCGACGGGCCGGCGGCGCCGGAGAACCTCGCGATCTTCGCGAAATATACCGGTCAGCCGATCGCGCAGCTCAAGATCGGCATTCCCTACATCGATCCCGAGGGGCGGCTCCTGGTCCGCGACATCTACCGCCAAGTCGCCTGGTATCAGTCGCAGGGCCTCGTCGACAAGGGCGTCGAGGCGAAGAATATCCTCGATCTCAGCTTCGTCGCCGGGCATCTCGACGTCCCGTGAGGCGGCGGGGTACTCTCCCCTCGTCTCTTCACCGCACGCCGCGTCCCGACGCCGCTGCCGCGCCATCGACGCGATCGGATCCCGGAGGTCGACGATGTCGGACGATGGTCTCGTCACGCTTGCAAGCCCGCATCCTGTCAAGGACACACTGGATCGACTGGCGGCCAGCCTGACCGCCCGAGGCATCACCATATTCGCGCGGATCGATCACGCCGCCGGCGCGGCTGCGGTCGGCATGGATTTGCGTCCGACCGAGCTGCTGATCTTCGGCAACCCGAAGGCCGGAACGCCGCTGATGCAAGCCAGCCAGATGATGGGCATCGACCTGCCGTTGCGCGTGCTGGGCTGGCAGGACGCCGAGGGCAAGAGCTGGCTTACCTACGAAGATCTGCACTGGCTCGCCCGCCGCCACCGGCTCGGCAGCGACCTCGATCCCGCGGTCACGGCGCTGGCGGCGCTGCTCGGCAATCTGACCCGGGCTGCCGTTGCCGGTTGACCTTAGCGCCGTTCCGTCAGGCTTTCGCGGCGCCGCGCGCGGCGGACCATGCCTCGGGATCATCCAGGAAGGATTTGACCGCGGCGAATTGCGCCAGGGTGAAATAGCCGAGGCCGTCGGCGACGGCGAGGACGTCCCACCAGGTCGCCAACCCATGCAGCCGCACGCCCTCGGCCGCAAGGCTGCTGACGCTCTGCGGGAAGATGCCGTAGTCGAAGATGACGAAGGTGTCGCTGCACAGCCCGCCGGCGGCGCGGATGGCGCGCACGAAATTGAGCTTCGACGTGCCCTCGCTCGCGAGATCCTCGACCAGCAGGACGCGGGCACCCTCCGCCATCTCGCCTTCGATCTGGGCGTTGCGGCCGAAACCCTTCGGCTTTTTGCGGATGTAGAGCATCGGCAGGGCGAGACGCTCGGAGATCCACGCGGCGAAGGGAATGCCGGCGGTCTCGCCGCCGGCGACGCAATCGACCGATTCGAAGCCGACGTTGCGCTCGATCAGGGCGGCGCCCATGTCCATCAGCTTGCGCCGCGCCCGCGGGAACGAGATCAGCTTGCGGCAATCGACGTAGACCGGGCTGACGCGGCCCGAGGTGAAGGTGAAGGGCTCGTCCGGGCTGAACAGCACGGCCTTGGTCTCGAGCAGGATGCGGGCGGTGGTCTCGGCGGCCTCGGCGTCGAGCGGGCGGCGCGGCGGATTCGGCATCTTGCGTGGTCCTCGGCGTGCGGTGGTGCTGTCCCGGCTTATAGCGCAGCCTCGCTCGCCTGTCGCCGACGGACGACAGGAGAGCCATCTCGCGGCACGGTTGCCCTCGCGACCGGGACGCGTAGAATTGGGCGACGCGATTTCCGCGTGGCGCACGATCCTTTGCCGGGACACAGACGATGAGCGATGCGACCAGCCAAGCCGGGACCGCTGCGCCATTCGGCGACGAGAGCGCGCCGCCGATCGGCCTGCACGGCCTCCTCTGGTCGGCTCTGGCCGTGGCGGTGATGATCGCGGCGATCGTCAGCGAGATCCCGTGGTTCCTCAATTTCGTCCATGTCATGGCTGGCATCCTGTGGACGGGCATCGATCTCTTCATGGGCTTCGTCGTCGGGCCGATCCTCAAGGTCGTGTCGCTCGACACGCGGCGCGCCATCATCTCGCGGCTGATGCCGCGCATGCTGTTCCTCATGCCGACGCTGGCGATCGTCACCGGAACCTCAGGCTGGTACCTCGCCAAGCTGCTGGGATTCCTCGATCTCGCCTATCCGCAGTTCTGGTGGGTCGTCGCAGCGCTGACGATCATCGTCCTGCTGACGATCCAGGGCATCGGCGTGCTGCTGCCGACCAATCTTCGGGTCTATTTCGAGCTGCGCAAGCCGCATCCCGACGGCGGGCGCATCGGCGGCTGGATGCGCAAATACGTCATCGTCACCGCCCTCCAGGGGACAATGCAGATCGCCATGATCGTCATCATGGCGCGGTTCGTGACCGGCCTATGATGGTGCGGGCGCTGCGGGCCGCCGCCTGGTTCTGCATCGCGCTTCTCGCCGTGCTATCGTGGCTGCCCGGCGATGAGATGGTCCGCACCGGAATCGGCGGCCACCTCGAGCATTTTACCGCCTACTTCGGCACGATGCTGGTGATCACGACCGCCTATGGCGCAAGCCTCGGGTTGCCGCGGCCGACGCTGCTGCTGATCGCCTATGCCGGCGTTCTCGAACTCGGGCAGAATTTCTCGCCCGGCCGCCACCCCGCGGTCGCCGACTTCGCCTCGAGCTCGCTCGGCGCCGTCGTCGGCAGCTTCGCGGGTGTCCTCGCGGTCCGCCTGCTGATGCGATTGCGCCCGGCCTGACAGACGGCGATCGACGCGTGGTTGGGGCTCGGCTGCCATGCAATATGGCCGGGCATCCCATGCCGACCGGGCGGGAACAGCCCGTCAGATGCAATGTTTGCCTCACGGATCCCTGGTTTCTCCGGCTGAGGCATGACCGAAAACGCGACGATTGCGCCTGGCCCGGACGGCGCAGCGGTATCGCCGTTGCCGCCGCCGCGGGTGCTCGCCGCCGGACGCAATAGCTGGCGGATCGCCCCGGCGGCACGGATCGCGGTACGGACCAATTCGGAATATTTCCGTGCCCTCGCCGCGAGCATGCGACGGGCGCGACGGCGGGTTCTGATCCTCGGCTGGATATTCGATCCGCTTCTCGTGCTCGACCCGGACCGTGACGGGCCAGCCGGCGGTCCGCTCTTCCATTTCCTGCACAGCCTGCTGGCGACCCGGCCGGAGCTCGAGATTCGCCTCCTCTTATGGGATCGCACGATCTTCTACGGCGGCAACGGCAAGGCGCCAGAGCTGCTCGCGTCCGTCCGGCGGGCTTGTCCCCGGCTCGACTTCCGCTTCGTCTCGCCCGGGGTCGTCGCCTCGCGCCACCAGAAGCTCGTCTGCATCGACGACACGGTGGCCTTCATCGGCGGCATCGACCTGACCAGTGACCGCTGGGACCAAAACGACCATCCGCCGTTCCATCCCCGGCGCGTGACCGCTGACGGGGAGAGTTACGGCCCGATCCATGACCTGCAGCTCGCGGTCGAAGGTCCCGCTGCGGCCGCATTATACGAGCTCGCGCATTTGCATTGGCAGGACGCCGGCGGTGATGCGCTGCCGCCGTGCCGGACGCCGAACCAATCGCCCTGGCCGGATGGGGTCGCGGCCGATTTCGTCGACGTTCCGGTCGGCATCGCCCGCACCGATCCCGCGGCCGGGGTGCGCGAGGTCGAGGCGCTCCATTGCGATGCGCTGATGGCGGCGCGGCGGACCATCTATATCGAGGCGCAATATCTGACATCCACCGTCGTCGGAGCCGCCTTGGAGCGCCGTCTCGCGGAGCCAGGCGGACCGGAGGTCGTCATTATCGTGACGCACACCTCGAAGAGCGCGCTGGAGCGGCTCGCGATGGCCCGCAACCGCGATCGGCTGGCGCGCCGGCTCCGTGCCGCCGATCGCTGGGGCCGGCTTCGCATCTACTATCCCGTCGTCGGTGGCGCCGCCGACGGCACCGAGCTCAAGGTCCACGCCAAGCTGCTCGTCGTCGACGACTGGTTCCTCCGCGTCGGTTCGGCCAATCTGAACAATCGCTCGATGGGTGTCGACGGCGAGTGCGATCTCGCAATCGAGGGGGCGGATGCGGCCAGCCGGCGGCATATCCTGGCGGTACGCAACCGGCTGCTCGCCGAACTGCTGCATTGCGATGCCGGCGAGGTCGAGCCCGCGGTCGTCCGCACCGGCTCGCTGATCGATGCGATCGAGTCGCTGAATACGGGACACCGGCTGCGCCTGCTGCCGGCGCTCTTCGAATCGTCCCCGACGGCGCCGCTGCCGGGGACGGCGCTGCTCGATCCCGACGAGAAGGTAACGGCCTCCTATCTAGGACGCGTGCTGCGCCGCTCGCTCGGCCTTGCGCCGCGGCCGCATCCGGCGCGTCAGCTCGACCCCGCCGAATAGCACGGTCCCGATCGTCAGCGGCACCAGGAAATAGATAACGCGGAACGCGATCAGCCCGCCGATTGCGTCGGTACCGGGAAGCAGCGTGATGACGACGGCCTCCTCGACCCCGACGCCACCGGGTACGTGCGTCATCAGCGCGGCGAGGTTGGCGAGGATGAAGGCCGTCGCGACGCTCGCGTAATCGACCGGCCCGGCGGCCGACAAGGTCTGGTGCAGCGCCGCGGCGACGCACGCGAAGTCGATTGCGCCGATGACGATCTGGCCGAGCGCGAGACGCCAGTCCGGCAGCTCGAAGGACCAGCTTCGGATGCGCAGCCTGCCGCGGACCCTCGCCGCAAGGCCGAGGTAGAGCGCGAGCGCCGCCGCTCCGGCGCCGCCGATCAGCCGCGCGGTGGTCGCGTCGACCCCGAGGACGCGGCCGGCGAGGTCCGGCTCGGCGAGCAGGACGATCGTCGACAGCGACAGCTCGCCGATGCCGACGGTCACGGCGGAGAACAGCACGATCTTTGCGATGCTCTCGGCGTCGAGCCCCCATTGCGAGTAGAAGCGGTAGCGGATGGCGCCGGTGCTCAGCGGCGCCAGCCCCAGCGTGTGCCCGATCGAGAGGCCGGTGAAGGAGGCGAGGGCGACCCGGCGATAGGGTAGCCTGGCGCCGGCATAGCGGACTCCGAGATAGTCGAAGCCGGTCAGCGACAGATAGCTGCCGGCGGTGAAGAGCGCGGCGAGTGCCAGCCGGCCGGCGCTCAATCGGTGCAGCGAGCGGAGGACGTCGTCGAGGCTGAACTGACGCAGTACGCGCCAGACGAGGCACGCGGCCACCGCGATGATCGCTGCCGTCACGAGCGGCATCCAGCGGCGATATCTCTGCGGCATCAGGCGGGAACGGCCGCGGCCGTCCAGGTGAGCGCGGCACGCACCGGCAGATGGTCGGAGGCGATCCGCGCCAGCCGCGAGCTGTGGGTCGTGACCGACGTCGGACGCAGCCCGCCGCCGGCGAGGATCCGGTCGAGCGCGAGCACCGGATAGCGCGCCGGGAAGCTGGCCGGCGCCGGCGCCGGGTGGAAGCGGCGCATCAGCCGCCCGAGGCTGTTCGCGACGGGCCGCCATTCGTTGAGGTCGCCGAGCAGGATTGTCGCGACGACCGGGATCGGGCCGCCGGGATGCGACGCGAGCACCTCGACGAGCCGCGCGATCTGGCGCCGGCGCTCGCGCATCCTGAGGCCGAGGTGGGTCGCGATGATGCGGAGCAAATGCCCCTCGACCATGACGTCGGCGTCAATGACGCCGCGCGGCTCGCGGCTTGCGACGCTGATGTCGTGCAGCCGGACCTCGCGCACCGGATGCCAGCTCAGCAGCGCGTTCCCGAAGCTGTTGCGGTGCGTCGTGAGGCTGATGCCGGGAATGCAGCGGCAGCCGAGCGTCTCGGCGAGATATTTCCACTGGTCGAGATAGAGCCCGGCGCGATGCCGCGCATCGACCTCCTGCAGCGCGACGACGTCGGCGCGCAGCTCGCGGATGACCGAGGCGACGCGCGCCGGCTCATGGCGACCGTCGCGCCCGACGCAGCTATGGACGTTATAGGACGCGATGACCGGCATTTGGGGATTTCGAAGGCTCCGAGCGGGGCAGGCATTGTCGCAAACGACGGACGACGCGATCCGCTCCAGCGCCTTGACGCCGCCGGGCTTGCGGGCTGACCGGCGGCTCGATGCGGCGC
>JAQGID010000215.1 GCA_028291405.1 Rhodospirillales bacterium
CCGGCAGCAAACAGCGCCTTGCCCTTCGACCAATTGTAGGCCTGCTCGGCCGAGCACTCCGCCTTGTCCGTCGGATTCGAGAGCGCGAAGATGATCGGCCGCTCGTTAAGCGCGCTCATCGCCTCGACTACCCGCTGATCGAATGCACCGCCCTTGGTGCTGACGCCGATCAGCACCGTCGGCTTCAGGGTCTCGATGGTCTGCACCAGATCCTTGGATGGTTGCGCCGTATGTGCATACACCTTCTGGGCATCCGACAGATTTTTGCGTGACGGCTCCAACAGCCCGTCGATGTCGAACATGGAAATGCGGCTGCGCGCCTCCTGCTGCGACACCCCTTTCATCTGCATCGCGGCAACAATCAGGTTGGCGATGCCGACCCCGGCCGAGCCCGCGCCCAGGAACAGGATGCGCTGATCGGTCAACGGCGCGTCGATGATCTGTAGCGCGCTCGTCAGCCCCGCGAGCGTGACGCTGGCCGTGCCCTGGATATCGTCGTTGTAGCAGAGAACCTTGTCGCGATACCGGTCGAGCAGCCGGATCGCATCGGTGCCCTTCCAGTCCTCGAAGTGGAGGCAGCAGGCGGGAAAAACCTCCTGCACCGCCTGAACGAATTCTTCGACGAGCTCGTCCAGCTCCCGCTCGGAAGGCGGCTTCTCGCGCAGGCCGAGATAAAGCGGGTCGGCGCGGAGCGCGTCGTTCGTCGTCCCGATGTCGAGCAGCACCGGCAACAGGCATTCCGGCGGCACCGCGGCGCAGGCTGTATAGAGCTGGAGCTTGCCGATCGGGATGCCCATGCCGTTGGCGCCGATATCGCCAAGGCCCAGAATGCGTCCGCCCGTCGAAACGCAGATGAAGCGCACGTCCCGCTCCGGCCAGTTGCGCAGCACCTCGGCGATGCGGCCCTTCATCTCGCGCGTGACGTACATGCCGCGCGCCCGGCGGTAGATGTGGCCGAAAGCGAGGCAGGCATCCGCGACGGTCGGATCATAGAGGATCGGTATGAAACGCGCCGGGTCGGACATCACGGCGCGGTAAAACAGCGTCTCGTCCCGGTCCGACAGACCGATGAGATAGATGTAGCGTTCAAGATCGTTCGGCTTCGCGTCCAGGTGCCCCATCACGCGCTCGACCTGCCGGTCGAGATCCTCGACGGAATGCGGCAGAAAGCCCTCCAGCCCGTATTGGCGGCGCTCTTCCGAGGTGAACGCCGTTCCCTTGTTGCGGACGGGGTCGTTCAGCAAAGCAGCGCCCTCAGGGGTATCATGGGGGCGAGTCTCTACGGTCTCAACCATGTGATTTCTCCTCTGCTTCAGTGGTTCGGATCGCCGGCTCGCACGACCGGCAGGACGGACAGCGAGCGCACGCCCTGCGCGCCGTGGATAAGCACGCCTTCGATATCCGCCGTCGCGGATGGGCCGGTGTGGAAGCAGGCGTAGTGTCGGTCACGGAACTCAGGCCGGCGATAGGCGTGATGCAGGTTGACGACAATGTCGGCGGGATCGAGAAGCACGATCAGGTGCTGCGCGAGGTAGGCGACCGCGTTGACGCGGAGGTCGGCATCGCTCAGGAGGACGGAGCCGGTCTCCGCGACCGCGAACGATGCTCGGACGATGGCAAAATCGACATCCGCCAGATCCCGTACCACGCCCACGCCGGCGATATCCCGGTTGCCTGCGATCTCCGGCACGGTCGAGCACACGATCTTCGCGTCCGCGATCTTCGCCCGGAGCGGCGCCAGGAGGTCGCCGGAGGCCGGCGGATCGAGGAACACGCCGCCCATGCGGTGCAGACTGTCTTTGAAAGCAGACAGAAGCGACGTCGGCGGGTCGTCGTCGAACAGGGGTACGTGAGGAAGCGGCCGGTCGACGCGCGGCAGGTTGGCGCGGATCGCGGCCAGGATGTCGTCGCGGCTGCTCATCGCTTCGCTCCCCGGTTCGCATGGTCCCAGCTGTGGAAGGTTTCTTTGGGCGGGTGCGGCACCTCGCGGTGCTTCCCCCAGGCATTCAGGCCGTTGTAGATGACGAACCGCGGCAGATGGGCGAGCGCCGTATCGGCGGCGGCGATCGCGGCGCGGTAGGCGGCGGGCCGCGACAGCAGCACCCCGGCGGCCTTCATCGCCGCCCTTTTAGCGAGCGGCACCTCATGCTGCTCCACGAGCACGCGCCGCCAGGCATAGATCTGTTCGTGGATGTTGATCTTCACCGGGCAGACATTGCTGCAGCTGCCGTTGAGCGACGAGGCGTACGGCAGGTTGCTGTATTTCCGCGCGTTGAAGGTCGGATCGATGATGAGGCCGATCGGGCCGGAATAGGTAGCGCCGTAGCTCAGGCCGCCGCTGCGGCGGTAGACCGGGCAGGTGTTCATGCAGGCGCCGCAGCGGATGCATTTCAGCGACGTCCAGAACTCCGCCAGGCCCAGGCGCTCGGACCGGCCGTTGTCCACGAGCACCACATGCATCTCGCCGCCAGCCCGCGGGCCGCGGAAGTGCGAGGTGTATTGGGTTATCGGCGACCCGAGCGCGCTGCGCGACAAGAGGCGGACGAACACTGCCAGATGCTCCAGGCGCGGAATGATCTTCTCGATGCCGATCGAGGCAATGTGCAGCTTCGGCACATTGGCCGACAAATCAGCGTTGCCCTCGTTGGTGCAGACGACGAAGGTCCCGGTCTCGGCGACCATGAAATTGCCCCCGGTCATCCCGGCGTCGGCATTGAGGATCAGTGGACGAGTCGCTTCGCGCTGCGCTTCCGCCAGGTAGTGGACGTCGCTGTTGTTGGGGTCGGTGCCGATCGTCCGTGAGAATACCGCAGCCACGTCGGTGCGCAGCTTATGTACGGCGGGTACCACGACATGGCTCGGATCCTCATTGTCGAGCTGCTGGATGCGCTCGCCGAGGTCGGTCTCGATCACCTCGATCCCGACCGAAGCCATGTAGTGCCGGAAGCCGCACTCCTCGGTCAGCATCGACTTGCTCTTGATCAGCGACTTCACGCCGTTGTCGCGCAGGATGGCGTGCACGATCTGGTTGTGCTCGGCGGCGTCGCGTGCCCAGTGCACGTGGATCCCGTTCGCGCTCGCATTGGCCTCGAACTGGTCGAGATACTCATCGAGATGGGTGAGCGTGTGCTCCTTGATCGCCGAAGCGAGCGACCGAAGCTCCTCCCATTCAGGAATGCCGTGCATCTCGCGGTCGCGCTTCTGCCGCAGATCCCAGAGCCGCTCGTCATGCATTTTCTCGTGCTCGGGAGCCGCGATGAAGCGCGCCGCGGCCTCCTGCTGGTCGACCGGTCGATTGCCGTGGACCTTGGCGCCTCGCGGCTGCGGCTCGGGATGCGCCCGCAGCGGCTTCGATGTGCCCTCGGCGTGATCGAGGCGGCGGCCGTCTCGGATGATGGCATCGGGATCGCCCTCGGCCCGCTGCTCGGGATGCAGCATGGCGCCGTCGTCGGTCTGCTCGCGTACCGTGCTCATGCGCTGGCTCCGTTCAGGATCTGGGCGATATGGATGAACTTCATCGGAACGCCGATGCGCTCGGCGCAGCCCTGCTGATGCATCAGGCACGAGCTGTCGGCCGAGACGATGTACTCGGCGCCGGCCTGCGCGTGGTCGCTGACCTTGTCGTAGCCCATCTTGGTGGAGACCACCTCCTCGAAGACCGAGAAGGTGCCGCCGAAGCCGCAGCATTCGTCCGGCCGGGCCGGCTTGACGAACTCGATCCCCTCGACCTTGGAGAGCAGGTCGATCGGCTTGGAGAAGAAAGGCTCGTTCAGCTCGGACGGCAGCGCGTGCTTGAGCCGGCGCAACGTGCCGCAACTGTTGTGCAGGCCGACGCGATGCGGAAATTTGGCCCAGGGAAAGGCATCGACCTTCTCGATGTCGTGCAGGAACTCGACCAGCTCGTAGGTCCTCGAGCGGACCTCCTTGACCTGGTCGGTCTGCTCGATCGCGTCGAGATTGTCGCGCACGTGGTGGACGCAGCTGCCGGACGGCGCGACGACGTAGTCGAAGCCGGAAAAGTTGCGCACGAACAGCGCCTCGGTGCCCGCCGCGTCCGCGTTGAACCCGCTATTTGCCATCGGCTGGCCGCAGCAGGTCTGGTCGCGCGGGTAAACGACCTCGTGACCGAGGCGTTCGAGCAGCTCGAGGGTCGCGATGCCGACTTCGGGAAAGAAAGCATCAATGTAGCAAGGGATGAAGAGTCCGATGCGCATACAACGCTCCTTACGAATGGTGCGAGGTTGAACCGGCCTTGCCTTTGAGGACGCTGTAACTGATGGCGCGCCCAGGGCAGACGGAGATCGCAAGGCGAAATCGACGGAGCAAGGCCATGACCCTGTTGTCGTGCTCCTTGGGAACGGACTGGCGGCCGGTGACCCAGTCATCGATGATCGGGTCGTCTTCTTCGAGCAAGCGGTCGAATTGACGAAGCTCCTCCGTGGTGAACTCCGTGAGACATTGATCGGCAAAGGCGCCGATCAACAGATCGGCCTCGCACGTACCGCGGTGCCAAGCGCGGAATCTAAGCTTGCGACGGAGCACCTCGAGCGTTTCTCGATCGTCCGGCGTTGGGACAGGGGCCTCATTGTATGTCACGTGAATTGGCATGATTTCTGATCCCGGACTGACCCCGCGACTCGAACCTGCTCCAATCAATCGCGCTCGTTCATCAACCGCTTGGTGTTGGAAATCGCGCGCGCCGGGTTGAGCCCCTTCGGGCAGGTCCTGGTGCAGTTCATAATCGTGTGGCAGCGATAGAGGCGGAACGGATCCTCGAGCCGGTCGAGGCGCTCGCCGGTGCGCTGATCTCGGCTGTCGGCAAGCCAGCGGTACGACTGCAGCAGGATCGATGGACCCAGATACCGGTCCTGGTTCCACCAGTAGCTCGGGCACGAGGTCGAGCAGCAGAAGCAAAGAATGCATTCCCACAGACCGTCGAGCTGGGCCCGCTCCTCGGGCGACTGGCGCCGCTCGCGGTCCGGCGGCGGGTGATCGGTTTGCAGCCACGGCTCGATCAGCTCGTACTGCGCGTACAACCCGGTCAGGTCGGGGACGAGATCCTTCAGGACCTGCAGGTGGGGCAGCGGCGTGATCCGACTCGTCCCTTTCTTCAGGCTGTCCATCGGGGTCAGACAGGCCAATGTGTTGACTCCGTCGATATTCATCGCGCAGGAGCCGCACACGCCTTCGCGGCAAGACCGGCGGAACGACAGCGTCGGGTCGATCTGGTCGTTGATCTTGAACAAGGCATCGAGGACCATCGGTCCGCAGTGATCGCGATCGATGTCGAACGTATCCATCGTCGGGGTGGCGTTCTTCGCCGGGTCCCAGCGATAGATCCGGAAGCTCTTGACGTGCTCGGCCGATTGCGCGAGCGCCCAGTGCCTGCCTTCGCCGACTTTCGAATTTGGGGGGAGAGTGAACTCGGACATTGAGACGGCCTCCCTCTGCTAATGGGTGCGCTCTGCGGGGGGAAAGCTCTGCACGTCGTTCGAGAGCGGATGCAGATGCACGGGGCGGTAAGCGAAGGTGACGTTCCAGTCGTCGTCCTTCCACGCGACGGTGTGCTTCAGCCAGTTCTTGTCATCACGTTGGTGATAGTCCTCGCGGGCATGCGCGCCACGCGATTCGGTGCGTGCGACGGCGGAATGGGCGATGACCACTGCCTGGTCCGCGAGATTGGCAAGCTCCAGCGCCGAGACCAGCGCGACGTTCCACTCGAGCGAAGCGTCGTCGACGGTAACGCGCTCGAGCGGATCGCGCAGGGCCAGCAGCTTGTCCAACCCTTCCTTCAAGGTGTCGCCGCGGCGAAATACGGCAAAACCGGACTGCATGGCCTCCTGCATCAGCGGGCGTACCTCGCCGGGCTTATTGCCGCCCTTGCTCTGGCGGATCCGGTCGAAGCGCTGCAGCGCGCGCTCCTCCGAATGGCCGTTTGCCTCGCGCACGCGTGATCCCGGCTGGATGATCTCCGCCGCGCGCAGTGCTGCCGCGCGCCCGAAAACGATCAGGTCGAGAAGGCTGTTCGTGCCGAGTCGATTCGCACCATGAACCGAGACGCAGGCGGCCTCGCCGATCGCCATCAGGCCCGGCACGATCGCGTCGGGGTTGTCGTCCGTCGGGCGGACGACTTCGGCCCTGATGTTCGTCGGAATGCCGCCCATGACGTAATGGACGGTCGGAATGACGGGGATCGGCTCCTTGTGCGCGTCGACGCCGGCGAAGATGCGAGCCGTCTCGACGATGCCGGGCAGTCGCTTGTTGAGGACGTCCGGCGGCAGCTGCTCGAGATGCAGGTGGATGTGATCCTTCTTCTCGCCGACCCCGCGGCCCTCGCGGATCTCGATCGCCTCGGCGCGGCTGACCACGTCGCGGGAGGAAAGGTCCTTCTCGCGCGGCGCATACTTCGGCATGAACCGCTCGCCCTCGCTGTTGGTCAGATAGCCGCCCTCGCCACGGGCGCCCTCGGTGATCAAAACGCCTGCGCCGTAGACACCGGTCGGGTGGAATTGGATGAATTCCATATCCTGCAACGGCAGCCCGGCGCGCAGCACCATGGCGTTGCCGTCGCCGGTGCAGGTGTGAGCCGAGGTGCAGGATTCGTAGACTCGGCCGCAGCCGCCGGTGGCGATGACGGTCATATTGGCGCGGAACCGGTGGATCGACCCATCCTCGAGACACCACGCGAGCAGACCGCGGCACGCGCCGTCCTCGTCCATCAAGAGGTCGATGGCGAAATACTCGACAAAGAAGCGTGCCTGGTGTTTGAGGCACTGCTGGTAGAGCGTGTGCAGGATCGCGTGGCCGGTGCGATCGGCGGCGGCGCAGGCCCGATAGGCCATGTCGCCCTTGGCATACTCTGTCGTGTGCCCGCCAAAGCGCCGCTGGTAGATCGTGCCGGCCTCGGTCCGGCTGAACGGCACGCCGAAATGCTCGAGCTCGATGACGGCCGGGATCGCCTCACGGCAGATGTACTCGATCGCGTCCTGGTCGCCGAGCCAGTCGGAACCCCTGACCGTGTCGAACATGTGCCAGCGCCAATCGTCCTTTTCCATGTTGCCGAGCGCCGCGCTGATGCCGCCCTGCGCGGCAACCGTATGGCTGCGTGTCGGGAAGACCTTGGTGATGCAGGCGGTGTTCAGCCCCGCCGCGACCATGCCCAACGTCGCCCGCAATCCGGCGCCGCCGGCGCCGAGGACGACCACGTCGAACGAGTGATCGATGATGTCGTAGCTGTCGGCCATGATTGGCATCCTTATCGACCGAGGAAGAGCTTGAGGACCGCGAGCACGCTCGCGCCTGCGAGGACGACCGTGGCGCCGCGCACGAGCAGCTCGGCAACGACCAGCCGGGGGCGCATGTGCACGTAATCGACAAGGACCGAGCGCAATCCGACCAGCGCATGCGCGAGCGCGGCGAGCACGAAGAGAATGACCAGCAATGCCGCCGGCAGCGAACCGAGCCAGGCGGCAGCGGTTATCTGGTCGGAGGTGGCGAGGCGCAGGATCGAGGCGACGAAATAGAGCCCGAGCGGGATGAGCGCGAGCGCCGTCCAGCGCTGCACGCGCCACTCTTGCAGCCCGTCGCGGGCGCTGCCGAGATGGCGCACGCGCCGAAGCACGGATTCGTCACGCAGAGCGGTCGAGTTCGACAACGAGCGAGAGCTTTCCATCGGAACCTCCTAGTATCCGCTATGCCTAAAGCATGAGTCGTGATTCAAGGATGCATGGCGAGAAGCATCCCTGAAGCGACCCCGATCATCCTGACTGAAGAGGAGCGCCTCCGGCTGGAGGGCTTGGCGCGCTCGA
>JAQGID010000277.1 GCA_028291405.1 Rhodospirillales bacterium
CGGCGGCGATCAGGGGCGCGATCTTGACCGCCTGGACGGCGGTGACGAAGACGCCGGCGATCACCCCCGCCGCGATTCCGGCAAGGAGCAGGCGGCGGGCCAGCATCGATTGGTCAGTGGCAGGGAAACGCGAAGGCGTGGCGCGCGTCATGCGCGGCGTTGTGCACCGCGGGGATCGTCCCGAAGCCGGTGCCTATCAGCAGGAAAGCACCCAGCAGCAGCGCAAGGCAGGCCGGCGCCAGAACCTGCGCGATCGGGAGTGTTTGCGTGCCGACGGTCCGTGCCTGCGCCATGATGCGTTCCTCGTCCGATTTCGGGGCGGGCCGACGCCGCCCGACCCTGCCGGGTTCGACTATGACGAACCCGGCAGAACGGTTCAAGACCCGCGTCAGGCGCTGATCAGGCGGCGCTCCAGCGCGGCAGATTTGATTGCCTTCTGCAGCTTCTCGAAGGCGCGTACCTCGATCTGCCGCACCCGCTCGCGCGAGATGTTATACTTCTGCGACAGATCCTCGAGCGTCGTCGGCTGCTCGCGCAGCCGGCGGTGGGTGAGGATGTCGCGCTCGCGCTCGTTGAGGTGCGACATCGCCTTAGCCAACAGGTCGCGCCGCAGCCCGAGCTCCTGGCGGTCGCCGAGTTTGGCTTCCTGGCTCTCACCCTCGTCGACCAGCCAATCCTGCCACTCGCCCTCGCTGTCGCTGCGCAGCGGCGCGTTGAGCGAGTGATCGGGGCTGGCGAGACGCCGGTTCATGCTGACGACGTCGGCCTCCGGCACGTCGAGCTCGGTCGCGATCTTGGCGACGTTCTCGGGCGAGAGATCGCCCTCCTCGATCGCCTGCAGCTGGCCCTTCAGCTTGCGCAGGTTGAAGAACAGCTTCTTCTGCGCCGCCGTCGTGCCGATTTTGACGAGCGACCACGAGTGCAGGATATATTCTTGAATCGCCGCGCGGATCCACCACATGGCGTAGGTGGCAAGACGGAAGCCGCGGTCGGGATCGAAGCGCTTGACCGCCTGCATCATACCGACGTTGCCCTCGGAGATCAGCTCGGACAGCGGCAGGCCATACCCGCGATAGCCCATCGCGATCTTCGCGACGAGTCGGAGATGGCTGGTGACGAGGCGATGGGCGGCCTCGGTATCCTGATGCTCCGTCCAGCGCTTGGCGAGCATGAATTCCTCGTCCGGTGCCAGCATCGGAAACTTGCGGATCTCCTGGAGGTACCGCGAGAGGTTACCCTCGGACGAGATGCTGGGGACGTTTGCGATTGCCATGTGGCTAATTCTCCCGAAAGCTCGGTGCGGCACGTTGATCGACATCAATGGTGCCCCGAAAGATACTTTCCAATAACCTAGTCTCTCGGTCAGGCTTTGTCCACATTAAAATCGCTCTAAAAGACTTAACAAGGTGATAAGATCGTTCGGTAACTCGCTTGTGAAATCAAGTGATTGACCCGTGATCGGGTGGGTGAAGCCGAGCTGGTATGCGTGCAGCGCCGGACGGTCGAAGGCAGCGATGCCGCGGCGGACTTCCTCCGGGAGCAGACGCGCCCGGCGTGGGCTGGAGGCGCTGCCGTAGGTTGGATCACCGACCAGCGGATGACCCCTTTCCGTCATGTGAACGCGGATCTGATGGGTTCGTCCCGTCGCCAGCCGGCACTCGACGAAAGCCGCGGCGCCGCGAAATTCGCGCAGGACCTGGTAATGCGTCTTCGCGGTTTTGCCGCCGTGCGACACGACAGCCATCTTCTTGCGGTTCGCCGTGCTGCGGCCGATGTTCCCGACGATCTCGCCGTTGCGCGGCTGCGGCACCCCCCAGACGATCGCGCGATAGGCCCGGCGGATCCGGTGCGCTGCGAAGTCGGCCGAGAGGGCGGTATGCGCCGCTTCGCTCTTGGCGACCACCATCAGCCCGCTGGTGCCCTTGTCGAGCCGGTGGACGATGCCGGGCCGGCGGACACCGCCGATTCCGACCAGACTGTCGCCGCAATGCGCCAGCAAGGCGTTGACCAGCGTCTTGTCGAGATTCCCCGGGGCGGGGTGGACGACCAGCCCGGCCGGCTTTTCGAGGACCAGCAGATGGGCATCCTCGAAACGGATATCGAGCGTCATCGCCTGCGGCACGGGGCGATCGGCCACCGCTTCGGGGATGGCGATCTCGAAGCTCTGGCCGGGTTTGACCCGCATCGACGGGTCCGATATCGTCGCGCCGTCCTGGGTGGTGATGCTTCCATCGAGGATGAGCTGCTTCAGCCGGCTGCGCGACAGTCCGTCGAGACGCGCCGCGAGGACCCGGTCGAGCCGCTCGCCCGCTTCCTCGGGAAGGGTTTCGACGTTTCGCGTCGTCGCCGGCCGGGTAGTGTTCTGCTGATCATTCATAAACGCTAGGGTGGACCCGATGGTGCGGGCTCTCAAGGTATTGGTTGCCGTCCTCGGTATCCTGCTGGTCGGCGGCATCGTCGCGCTGATCGCGATGATTGCCTCGCGCGGCGGCCCCACAGCGCCGCCGCGGCCGCCGGCGGCGCTGCCGCGCGGCGGCGCCTACGACGCCGTGGTCGATCTCCCGCCCGGTGCCCGCATCGTCAGCACGCAGCCCGAAGGCCCGCATCTCGTGGTCGTCCTCGCGTTTCCCGATGGCCGCCAGCAGGTCCTGCTGCTCGATATTGCCAGCGGCGCGCGGCTCGGCACGATCGAGCTCCGCGGTGGGAATTGATTCCCTCTGCCGCTTTTGGCGGGAAGCACGGGAGGCTGCCGCAATCGGTTTGCGCTGGTCTTGCCGAGATCGATCCACAAATCTGATGGACGACTCCCCGGCATAACGACAATGGGAAATTGGCCGCCATGAACTTCGCGAGCGACAACACCGCCGGCATCTCGCCCGAGATCTTCGCAGCCATCGCCGCCGCGAGCACCGGGACCGCGATGCCCTATGGCGGCGACCCGCTCACCGCCAGGGTCGAGGCACGCTGTGCCGAGATCTTCGAGCATGCGGTCGCGGTCTTTCCCGTCGCCACCGGCACCGCCGCCAACGCGCTGGCGCTGGCGAGCCTGATGCCGCCGTGGGGCGTCGTCTATTGCCATGAGTCGGCGCATATCCTTGGCGACGAGTGCGGCGCGCCGGAGTTCTTCGGCGGCGGCACCAGGATCACCGGCATCGCCGGCGCCGACGGCAAGCTCGCCGCCGCGGCCCTGGCCGACGCGCTGGGACAGCGCGGCACGCATGGCGTCCACCATATGCAGGCCGCCGCCGTCAGCATCACCCAGGCGAGCGAGGCCGGGCGGGTCTATACCGCCGCCGAGATCGCGGCAATCGCCGCGGTGGCGCGCGGCAACGGCCTCGCGCTTCACATGGACGGGTCGCGCTTCGCCAACGCGCTCGTCGCGCTCGATTGCGCCCCGGCCGACATCACCTGGCGCGCCGGCGTCGATGTGCTCTGCCTCGGCGCCACCAAGAACGGCGCCGCCTGCGCCGAGGCGGTGATCTTCTTCGATCCGGCAAAGGCCGCCGACTTCGTCTTCCGCCGCAAGCGCGGCGGCCATCTCTTGTCGAAGATGCGTTTCATCAGCGCCCAGCTCGACGCCTATCTCGCCGACGATCTCTGGCTGCGCAACGCCCGCCACGCCAACCGCATGGCGGCGCGCCTCGCCGCCGGTCTGACGGCGCTCCCTGGAGTGCGCCTGCGCTACCCCGTCGAGGCCAACGAGGTCTTCGTCGATCTGCCGGAGCGGGTGAGCGACGGGCTGCTTGCCGCCGGCTTCGAATTTTACCCGCGTGGCGAGGCCGGCGATCGATTCGTCCGGCTCGTCACCGCCTTCAGCACGCTCGAGGCCGAGGTCGATGAATTCATCGCCGCGGCGGGCGCGCTGGCCGCCGGTCGGACGGCCCGATAAGCGCCTGTCCCGACCGGTAATTCGCCGCATTTCCGCCGTGTCCGGAACACACTCCCGGGGTGTCCCGAAGCCGTTCATTAAATTTTTATCAGTGGGGCAAAATAATCCTTGCATCTCGGGACCCTAAGCGTATTTAGAACCGAGTTGACGCACATCGCACGTGCCTATGGCCCTTGGTGGTTATGCAACGACGTAACGCGTCTCTTTTGGCAGATCCGGTCTTGT
>JAQGID010000298.1 GCA_028291405.1 Rhodospirillales bacterium
TACCTGGTGGCGACAGACGTCGGTGGGACTTGCACCGATACGATCGTCTTCGCCGCCGGAGAACCGATCCATCTCGGAAAGGCGCTCTCGACGCCGCCCGATTTCGCGCGCGGTATTTTCGATTCGATCGGCTCCGCCGCGGCGGAGATGGGGACCGATCTCGAGACGCTGATGGCGCGGACCGCGCTCTTCGTGCACGGCTCGACGGTCGTCGACAATACGGTGTTGACGCGCGACGGCGCGCGCACCGGCCTCGTCACGACCCGCGGCTTCGAGGACACGCTGCTGGTGACGCGCGGTGCCTACGGGCGCTGGGGCGGGCTCACCGAGGACCGCGTCAAGCACCCGGTCAAGACCGAGCGGGCGCCGGCGCTGGTCGATAGCGACTGCATCGTCGGTATCGCCGAGCGGACCGACTACAAGGGCGCGATCTTGCAGGAGCTGGACGAGGCGGCGACCGAGGAGGCGCTGCGGTACCTGATCGAGAAGAAGAGCGTCACCGCGATCGCCGTCGCCTTCCTCTGGTCGTTCTACAACCCGGCCAACGAGCTGCGCGTCAAGGCGCTGCTGCAGCGCATCGCACCGCAGGTCTATTGCACGCTGTCATCGGAGATCGCGCCGGTGCCCGGCGAGTACGAGCGCTCCTCGACGGTCGTCATCAACGCCTATGCCGGCGCCATCACCCGCAACTACCTTGCCGATCTCGAGGAGCGGCTCGGCCGTACCGCGTATCGCGGGCCGATCATGGTCATGCAAGGCTATGGCGGGCTGCTGCCGGCACGCGAGGCGGCCGAGCGCTCGGTTGGCATGCTGGAATGCGGCCCTGCTGCCGGCGTTATCGGCAGCTGCTCGCTCGGCCGGGTCCTCGACCAGCCGGACGTCATCGCGACCGACATGGGCGGCACCACCTTCAAGGTCAGCGTCATCCAGAACGGCGAGATCGAATACGCCCGCGAGCCGATGGTTGACCGCTTCCACTACACCGCGCCGAAGATCGAGGTCGTATCGATCGGCGCCGGCGGCGGCTCGATCATCAGCCTCGAGCCTGGCAGCAACGCGCCGCGCGTCGGGCCGCGCTCGGCCGGCGCCGATCCCGGCCCGGTCTGCTACGGCCGCGGCGGCACCGAGCCGACCTTGACCGACGTCTTCATGCTGATCGGCTACATGGATCCGGCGATCTTTCTCGGCGGCACCATGGCGCTCGATCCGGAAGCGGCGCGACGGGTCTTTGATGAAAAAATCGCCACGCCGCTCGGATTGCCCGTGGAAGAGGCGGCGTTCGGCATCTATCGCATCGCCGCGGCGCAGATCACCGACCTGATCCACGAGATCACCGTCGAGCGCGGCCTCGATCCCCGCGATTTTGTGCTGCATTCCTTCGGCGGCTCTTGCGGCATGCTGTGCGGCATGTTCGGCGCCGAGCTCGGCGTCAAGCGTATCGTCGTGCCCTATACGGCCGCGGTGAACTGCGCCTTCGGCCTCGTCTCGGCCGACATCGTCCACGAATATTCAGTGACGAGCGTCTTGCCGGTGCCGTCGCCCGCCGCGACCGTCAATGCGATATACGCGCCGATGGTCGAGAAGGCGCTGCGGCAGCTCGCGAGCGAGGGCTTCGCCGGTGAAACGGTGCGGCTCGACTGGTCGATCGACCTCCGCTACTCACGCCAGGTCCACGAGGTGACGACGCCGGTGCGCGCGGCGACGCCGCTCGACGATGCTGGGATCGCGCGGCTGGTCGCCGATTTCGAGGCGCTGTACGAGCGCAAATACGGCAAGGGCTCGGCCTATCGCGAGGCCGGGATCGAGATGACGATGTTCCGCCTCACGGCGCGCGGGCTGATGACGCGGCCGGAGATGGTCAAGCTGCCGCTCGGCTCCGCGGACCCGTCGGCGGCGCGGACCGGACGGCGCAACGTCTTCGTCGATTCGCGCGACGGCTTCGCGCCGACCGATATCTTCGACTTCGAAAAGCTGCAGCCCGGCAACGTCGTCGAGGGCCCGGCTGTCATCCATACGCCGATCACCACCATCGTGCTGCAGGAGGGGCAGCGCGGCAGCGTCGATCCCTACCGCAACGTCGTCATCGATCTCGCCTGAGGCGCATCATGGATCCGATCACCTTCTCGATCATCCGCCACCGGCTCTTCCGCGTCGTCGAGGAGGCGGTCATCACGCTGAAGCACGTCTCCGGCAGTGCCATCACCAATGAGGGGCACGATCTGATGGTCAGCCTCTACCGCGCCGACGGTTCGCTGCTGATGGGCGGCGTCGGCTTCCTGCACCATCTGACCAGCGCGGCGGAGGCGTGCAAAGCGATCATCCGGCGCTTCGAAGGGAACATCAACGAGGGCGACGTCTATCTGCTGAACGATCCGTATACGGCGGCGCTGCACACCTCGGACATCTACCTCATCGCGCCGATCCACCACGAGGGCGTGCGCGTCGCCTGGAGCGCCTGCTTCGTCCATGTCTACGACATCGGCGCGATGAACCCCGGCGGCTTCGCGCCGGACGCGGCCGACATCTTCTCGGAAGGATTCAGCAGCCCAGGACTCAAGCTCGTCGACCGCTACGAGCTGCGCCAGGACATCTGGGACACGCTGCTCAACATGGTACGCAGCCCCGAGATGGTGGCGCTCGATTTGCGCTCGATGATCGCCTGCAACAACGTCGCCCGCGAGCGCTTCCTGGCGCTGATCGGCAAATACGGCGTCGAAACGGTCGATGGTGCCTGCCGCACGCTGATCGAGCAGTCCGAGATGCTGCTGCGCCAGCGCCTGCGCGAGCTGCCGGACGGGCGCTGGCAGTCGCGCCAGTATCTCGACGTCAAGGGCGAGATCTCCAAGGTCGTGCTGACGATGACCAAGGAAGACGACCGGCTTATCTTCGACTTCACCGGCTCCAGCCCGCAGTCGCGCCACAGCCTGAACTGTACACGCTGGGCTTCGCTCGGCGGCCTCTTTGCGCCCCTGTTCCCGCTGCTCTGCTACGACATCACCTGGAACGAGGGCGTCATCCGGCCGATCACGATGATCGCGCCCGAGGGCAGCATCGTGAACTGCACGCGGCCGGCTCCGGTCTCGGTCGCGACGGTCGGGGCAATCCAGTCAGTCAACAACGCTGCGTGCTCGACGATCGGCAAGATGCTCGCGGCCAGCGAGAAATACGCCGACGAGGTGACCGCCGTCTGGCATGCCAACCATTTCGCGATCTTCATGTTCGGCCGCAACCAAAAGGGCGGCGACGCCATCGGCATCCTCACCGAGACATTCGCCGGCGCCGGCGGCGCACGCAGCTTCGGCGACGGAGTCGATATCGGCGGCGAGATCCCGAATCCGATATCGCGCATGGCGAACGTCGAGACGATGGAGGCGAGCTTCCCGATCCGCTACCTCTTTCGCCGCCGGATGAAGGACTCCGGTGGGCCAGGGCGGTTCCGCGGCGGCACCGGCGGCGAGCTCGCGATTGTGCCGCACGACAGTCCCGACGGCGGTCTGCACTACGTCATTTCCGGCAAGGGCTCGGCCTTTCCGATGAGCGACGGCATTTCCGGCGGCATGGCCGGCGCGCTGAACGATTACGTCTGGGTCCACGCGCCCGGCGAGACGCACAACGCCGACCGCTTCGCCCAGTCGCTGGAGACGGTCCCCGGCGAGAAGCAGCCGATCAGCTGGGGAGTCTATCCGCTGCAAGGCGAGGACGCGCTCTACGTGCGCTGGAACGGCGGTGGCGGGCTCGGCGATCCGCTGGAGCGTGAGCCGGATGCCGTGCTGCGCGACCTGCGTGAAGGCACCGTCTCCGAAGCCGCTGGCAGTGAGATATACGGCGTCGTCGTGCAGTCTGGTGCCGTCGATGCCCTGGCGACCGAGCGCCGGCGGCGCGAGATGAGGGCGGCCCGGCTGGCGGTGGCGGCCCAATGAAACAGCGAATCTCCGAGACGCTGGAATTTCGCGGCGAGATCGGCAATTGCCGGATCTGCTGCGGCAAATGCGGCCATGCGCTGGCGCCGGCCGGAACGAGCTGGAAGCCGCTTGCGGTGCTGTCGGTCGTGCAGGTCGGACAGCTGCCCGGCGCGTCGTCGGCGGTCCACCCGGGAGTCGTCTTCCGGCAGTTCTGTTGTCCGGGTTGCGGCGCCTTGCTCGATTGCGAGACGGCGCTGCCAGACGATCCCTTCCTCGACGACATCGTCGCCGCACCCACCGGGAGCAAGTAGAAGATGCATGACGTGCAGATCCGCCAGGAGATCATCGACCGCGTGATGGCGCGACGGGGACGCGTGCATCTCTTCGACCGCCTCGATCCGCGACGCACGGCGCTGGTCGTGATCGACATGCAGACGACCTTCTGCGAACCGGGGGCGCCGGCCGAGGTGCCGGGCTCGCGCGGCATCGTCGAGGCGATCAACCACCTCTCGGCCGCGCTGCGGCTGCGCGACATCCCAATCGTCTGGGTGCTGCACGCCAATATCCAGCGCGCCGGACGCAGCGACTGGGAGCTGTTCTTCAACCACATCGTCGCCGATGAGGTTCGCGCCCGCACGATCGAGAGCCTGGCGCCCGGGCGCCAGACCGTGTGGCGCGACCTGACCGTCGGCGAGGACGATCTCACCATCATCAAGAACCGTTACAGCGCGCTGATCCAAGGCGCATCGAGTCTCGAGCGGGTCCTGCGCAACCTCGGGGTCGACACGATCCTCATCGCCGGCACCAAGACGAATGTCTGCTGCGAGGCGACGGCGCGGGACGCGATGATGCTCGATTTCAAGGTGGTGATGGTCTCTGACTGCTGCGCAGCGCTTTCCGATGACGAGCACCGCGCGACGCTCGAAACCATGATCCAGCAATTCGGCGACGTCATGACCGCCGAGGAAGTCCTGACCGCACTGTCAATGAACGACTGAACCGCAACGAGGGGGTGGACGATGACGAAATTCTTGGGGGTGTTGCTGGCATTGTTTCTCTTACCGGGACTGGCATTCGCGCAGACGAAGGAGCTGAAGGTCGCGCTGGTGCTGCCCGGCTCGGTGACCGACGGCACCTACAACAGCGCTGCCGACAAGGGGATGAAGGAAGCGCAAAAGAAATACCCGCAGCTCAAGGTCTCGGTTCGCGAGAACACGGGTTTCGCCGACTCCGAGGAAGCGCTACTGGCCTATGCGCGGGACGGCTACGACGTCGTGATCGGTCACGGTTTCCAATTCGCCGAGCCGGCGATGAAGATCCACAAGCAATTCCCCAAGACCTGGTTCATCGTCAATACCGCCAAGGCCGCAGACGCGCCGAATCTCGCCGCGACGGATAATCGCTGGGGCGATGCGGGCTATATCGGCGGGGCGGTCGCCGCGTCGGTCAGCAAGACCGGCATCATCGGTCATATCGGCGGCATCCCGGTGCCGGTCATTCAGGAATACAACGAGGGCTTCGAGCGCGGCGCCAAGCACATCAATCCGAACATAAAGATGCTGTCGGCCTATGTCGGCTCGTTCTCGGACATCGCCAAGGGCAAGGAGATCACGATCAGCCTGATCGAGCAGGGCGCCGACGTCGTCACCTCCACCGGCAACGAGAATGTCGTCGGGACGCTCGAGGCGGCCAAGGAGAAGAAGGTGATGATGATCGGCACCGCCTTCGATTCCGCCGAGTTCGCGCCGGATACCGTGGTCACGACGATGCTCGTCAATTTTGACGTCAACCTCGAACTCGTGCTCGGCAAGATCATCGACAGCACGATCGAGCCGAAGACCTATCTGCTCGGGCTCAACGAGAACGGCATCGGGGTCGCGCCCTACCGCAAGTTCGAGGACAAGATTTCGCCGGAGAACAAGGCGAAGATCGCGCAGATCATCGACGACATAAAGAACGGCAAGGTCGCCGATCTCCCGGCGATCCGCTGATCCGGCAGCGGGTTCCGCATGTCCGTTGTCGAGCCGGCGGCTGCTGCCGCCGGCTTTCCATTCTTCGAGCTAAGGCAAATCGCCAAGCGGTTCGGGGCGACGGTCGCCAATGACGGCATCGACCTGACCCTCGCGCCGGGCGAGGTCCTCGGCATCCTCGGCGAGAACGGTGCCGGCAAGTCGACGCTGATGAACATCATCGCTGGCCTGCTGACGCCTGATTCCGGAGAGATGCTGATCGACGGGCGGGAGGCGTCGCTCGCATCGCCGCGCGAAGCCGCCGCCGCCGGGATCGCCATGGTCCATCAGCACTTCAAGCTGATCGGCACGCTGACCGTCGCCGAGAACATCGCGCTCGGCGATCCGCGCTGGGGCGGCCGGATATTGCGACTGGCGCCGTTGCGGCGCGAGATCGGCGCGGTCGCCGCCGGGCTCGGGATGGCGATCGATCTCGACCGCCGGGTCGATTCGCTGAGCGTCGGCGAACAGCAGCGCGTCGAGATTCTGAAAGTCCTGTCGCGGAGGCCGCGGCTGCTGATCCTCGACGAGCCGACCGCCGTCCTGGCGCAGGACGAGCGGCCGGGTCTCTTCCGCATGATCGCCGAGCTCGCCTCGCGCGGTACCGCGGTCATCGTCATCAGCCACAAGATCGAGGACATCATTGAATCGTGCGGCCGCGTCGTCGTGATGCGGCAGGGGCGGGTCGTCGATGCGGCGCCAGTCGCCGGGCGCACCGGCGCCGAGCTCGTCCGCATGATCGTCGGCGACGACCTGCCGCCGGTGGTGCGCGGCGGCGCAGCGGCGCAGGAGGAGGCGGCGCTGCTCACGGTCGAGGGCGTTACCGTTCGGCGCAGCAACGGGACGCTCGCCGTCGACCACGCCAACTTCACCCTGCGCGCCGGCGAGATCCTCGGCCTCTGCGGCGTCGACGCCAATGGCCAGAGCGAGTTGGTGCAGGTTTTGACGGGCATGATGCGGCCGGATGGCGGGGTACTGCGTTATCATCTCGATGGCGCGCCGCCGGGGTGGCTCGACGCCGCGGCGCTGCGTCGCCTCGGGCTCTGTCACATTCCCGAGGACCGCCATCGCCACGGCATCCTCGTCGGCATGGCGCTGACCGCCAACCATCTAATGACCAACCTCGACCGGCCGGTCTTCAATCGCCGCGGCTGGCTGCGGCAGGGGGCACTCGACGCCGGCGTCGAGCGGGCGATCGTCGATTTCGCGGTGACGGCGCCGGGCCCGCGCGCGCTGATGGCGCAGCTCTCCGGCGGCAATCAGCAGAAGCTGGTCCTCGCCCGCGAGTTCGCCGGTGCGCCGCGCATCGTCGTCGCGGCGCATGCGACGCGCGGGCTCGACCAGCGAACGACAACCTTTGTCAAGCAGCAGCTCCTCCGCATGCGCGACGCCGGTGCCGGCGTATTGCTGCTCTCGGCGGATTTGCCGGAGGTCTGGGAGATCGCCGACCGCGTCATGGTGATGGCGAGCGGTCGGCTGCGCGGCCCCGTCGCGCTCAACGAAACGAGCTTGCAGGAGGTCGGACATTGGATGACGGCGCGGTGAAGGGGCGCGGGTGGACCCGCGAGCTCGGGCTGGGGATCGCGATCCTGGTCGTCGCGCTCGCGATCCCCGGGCTGGCGGTGCTGCTCGCCGGGAAGAGCCCGTTCGCCGCCTTCGCCGCGATGATCTTCTACACGCTTGGCACGCATACCGGCTTCGCCGAGGTCGTGGTGCGCGCGATCCCGCTGACTCTGATGGGGCTCGGCGTCGCCGTCGCGTTCCGCGCCGGCATCTTCAATGTCGGCGGCGACGGCCAGCTGATCGTCG
>JAQGID010000313.1 GCA_028291405.1 Rhodospirillales bacterium
TGCCTCGTTCCACCCTTCACGTTCTGCCCCGGCATCGGCACGCCGGCCGACCCGGCCGACCGCCTACCGCCCGGTGTTGCAACTCCATTGCCCGGGGTCGCGATCTTTACCTTCGCAGGCGGCGGAACCCCCTGGATCATTGCCACCGACCAAGCGAGCTCGATAGTGGGCTGGAATTTCTCCATGACGGGCGGCTTCATCGAGGTTTTTCGCAAGTCCCGGGATGGAATCGTGACATTGGCGGCGCCAATGGTGCTGCCCGATGGCTATTCGGTGGTCGGCTCCGCGGAAACGCGGTTCGACGATACTTGCGAGAGTTTTGTTCCGACTGGGGGCCATGTGACGTTCAGTGGACCGAACGGGATCGCGATTGGAGATGTCGCCACCGACTTCGGAATCTTCGCGGCGGCCGCCCGCACCGGTGACGGACGGATGATCGTGCCGGGCACCAATGCGTTCGAGGTGCTGCGCGGCTCGACTAAACTCGACCAGGTCGGACATCCCGGGCAGTCGATCGCCCCTGCCGCCGTATCGCGCTCTCATATTTATGTGTCGACAGCGGGCTCGATGCGCAGCTACGACGTGAATACGCTCGCACAGGTCGGCGAGTTAAGCTGGTTCGGCGGCGGTCAGTCGGGTCCTGCCATCGGTCCGACCGGGCAAATCTATGCCCTGGCCTCGAATGTTCTTTTCATCTGGCCAGGCCCGGGCTGCTCTGGGCCAGGCTGCGTGGTAGCGCCGACAACCGACGGTGTATTGGACAGGAACCGTTGAGTCACCACAAAATAAGGTGACGCGCGCACGGGTCGGCCGCCTCCTGCCGCATGGCCGGATTCGCCGGGGAAGGGCTCGAGATCGTCGCCGAGGCGTTGCAGGAAGCGGAGCGAGTTCGTTTGATGCGAGGCTGCACCGGCTTCGAGCCGAGTTGTCGGTGCTCGCGAATGGCGACCGCTCCGACGCCGAGGGTCCGCTCGGCCGTGCGCTCGCGAAGGCGCAAGGAGCGCACCTCCTCGAGTTGCGCGCGGCCACCTGCCTCGCTCGACTTTGGCGCGATCGCGGCCGGCAGCAAGATGCCCGAGACCTTCTCGCGCCGTGCCATGGCTGCTTCACGGAGGGTCTCCCCGTTCGGCCCAACCGAAGCTGCGACTGACGTGAGTCTTGGCTGGTCCAAAGCCACCAAGCGCGCGAGACATGGCCGACAGCCGGGGCTGATGAGTTGGAAGTCGGCTATGTCCGAGAGCAGCCATTGGCGAGGCGCGCCTGATCGGGTTTGACCATGGCCCTCTGCTCGAGCGTGGGTCGTCCTCGGCTTACCACGAGAAACGCACCATATTTCGTGAAGCGACGCTTTCTGGGAGGCACCGTACCCATGATCGAAATCGCCGCCAATCGGCTCATGTCCCGCCGACGCGTACTTATCGTAGCCACATCGGCCGCTTGGGCAGGGCTAACGAGACCGCGCGTCGCGCTCGCCGCTCTCTCGCCCACGCCGCGGCAAACTGCTGGCCCATTCTATCCCACGAGCCTGCCGCTCGACTCTGACAACGACCTCGTCCTTATCCGCGGTCATGAAGGGCAGGCGAGCGGAAGAGTGACGCATGTCGTTGGCCGCGTGCTCGATGTGGAGGGAGGGCCGGTGCCGGAAGCTCGCGTCGAGATTTGGCAGTGTGATAGCCATGGGCGCTACCACTATGTGAATGACCGCGCTTCACCACCGCTCGATCCCGACTTCCAGGGTTACGGGAGAACCACGTCAGCGGCCGACGGCAGCTATCGGTTTCGCACCATCCGGCCGGTACCCTATCCCGGCCGTACGCCGCACATCCATTTCGCGATCACGACAACCCGCGGAACACGCCTGATCACGCAGATGTACGTAGCCGGAGAGCCTCTCAACGAGCTTGATGCAGTGCTCGCCCAGATAGGCGACCCGGCGGCCCGCGCACGCGTCATCGTCCCACTCGATCCGGCGCCACAGCTCGAATCCGGTGCACTGGCTGGCACTTTCGACATCGTGATCGGCTCGTAGTCTCCATCCCCCGGGGGCGAGAGCGTTTGTTAAAGGCTCAGGTTCGCCATGCCGAAGGATCATATCCAGGTCATTTGCCCGAATTGTAAAACGAAGATCCAGATAGAATGGCCGACACCGCGGAAGCGGCGCGCCGAAGCCGCGTGCCCGAACTGCAACGTCAGCTTTCCCATTGCAAAGGCTGTCGAGCGGACGATCATCGGGGAGCATGATCGTCATGACATGCACCTTGTCCCGAAGAAAGACGGGTAGTGGCGCCGCGAGCGTTACAGGCGACGGTGCACCGCGGCTGGAACCCTCACCTCGATGTGCCCATACTTGAAGCATAGCAGCATGTCAGAGACGGACAGTCGGCCGTCACTAATCACCAATATTGCAGCGAGTTATTTGCGGAAGAACTCGGCCGAGTCCGACCAAATCGGCAGCGTGATTTCTTCAATTACCAAAGCCGTCGAGACGCTGCTAATGAGCTCAATGGCCATGCGCGTGCCGAATATTGAATGGTGCCACCCCAACATCACCTGTTGAGAAACCGGCTCCGGCAGTTTCCGTAAAGAAGTCCGTCACCCGCGAGTTCCTGGTTTGCCTGGACTGCGGGTCATTCGCGCACCGGATCGCACGGTGGGCTTCGCTCCTCCAAACGGTTCGCCCGCGCCTCTATGAACGCGAGGACTTGCATTGACCCGGAGCCGAAGTTGGGGTCGGCCGAAAGACGCCGGAGATCAGACCCTACTCGCGCCGGCGCGAGGAGGCGCCACCTGATGCGCCCGACTTTTCGCCCAGACCGGCCCGACGCATCGCCTCCGCCAAAGCGCCGTCGGCGCTGCCCTGATTGGCGATTAGCGGCTTGGCGACGCCGGGCTGCTCCCGAGGGCGAGCCACCGGTGCCGGTGTCGTGCGATCAACGGCGCGCGTCGGCGATGCTTTTGCCCCGACCGGATCGTCCAGCCGCATCGACAGGGCGATGCGTCGTCGCTTGGGATCGACATCGAGGACGCGCACTCGCACGATGTCTCCCGGCTTGGCGACGGCGCGCGGATCCTTCACGAAGCTCTTCGACATGGCAGAGATGTGGACGAGCCCATCCTGGTGCACACCGATATCGACGAAGGCGCCGAACGCCGCGACGTTCGTCACGACGCCCTCGAGCACCATTCCGGGGGTCAGATCCGCGAGCTTCTCGATGCCCTCCGCGAAGG
>JAQGID010000330.1 GCA_028291405.1 Rhodospirillales bacterium
ATACATCTGGCGTTTGACGAGTTTGAGTTTGGTGATTTGCCCTTCCGTCTGGCCATTCGACCAAGGCTGGGTCAGGGCTGCAGTGACGGCGGTTTGATCGGCGACGATGCCTTTGGCGAAGGAAGCGAGCGCGCTGTTCGCGGTATCCCTTATCCAACACGGCAAAGCATCGGGATCGCGGTCGCGCACCATTTGGTGGAAGCGCTCGACCAGCGTTCGGGCCAGCGCCAATATCGGCACGCTCCGTTCGATCGTCGCCACCGTGATAGAGTCATCCTTGGTGAGTTGATCGCGCAGGCTCATCAAGAGCCGGCCGAGTACCCGGGCAGACGGCACTTTGCGTAGCGTGTCGCGCCCGGCCCTCTCGCTTCGGCGACGCCGCGTCGCCCATTCTGCAACGACACGCGGGCTACCTCTGAAGCCCGTGACCGGAGACGCCGCCACAGTTCGGCACCGTTTCGGCACCCGCTTGCCCATTCGGCGTCGAGCCAAGCGAGATGCGGTTCGAGCGTATGCGACCGGCAGCGGAATACATCGCCACCGCCGCCGCGCACGATGTCACGTACCAGCTTTCGGCTGCGGCCGGTCCGCCGGACGATCTCCTTGATCGGCGTGCCTGCCTTGGCGAGCGAGCGGATAACACCGTAGGCTTCCTCACGTCGAAGATAACCCTCGTGCTGCAATCGCTCGGCGCAGGTCAGCAGAGCCGGATCGATCACGGCGGACCCCAGAGCTTGGCGAATGGCTCGCATCGATCGTCGAGCCACTTCCAGGAAAGCGGCGCCGGCGTTCTCCATAAGGTGCCAGCGATCGGCGACCTGTACGGCCTGGAGGCCGCTCTGGTCGCAGCCCTACCATAGCCGCCGCCACGGTCGCGCGAGATGACGGCAATCTCGGGATGGCGTGAAAGCCACGCCTCGACCGTCGCGGGCTCGCGGTCGGGGAGGAGGTCGACGATGCGGCGCTGTTCGAGATCGCAGATGATGCTGCCGTACCGCTGACCCCGCTTCCACGCCCAGTCGTCGATGCCGATGACATGCAACGGCGACGTATGGCAAGCCGTGCGCCGGCGCAAGCCGCTCCGTTGCGCGGCGGAGGCGCCGCTCAGGCCGAGATCGGCGTCGATCACGTCGATATCGGCCTCATGCCATCCGAGTTCGTGAGCGCGTTGGCGAAGCGCGTATTGCAGCCGCAGACTCTCTTGATTGCTCTCGACTTGGTGCGGCGTCGACTGGCGAATGTAGACGACCGCCCGGCGCGCCAGATGGGTCGGCTTGACGAGTTCGGACTTCACGAGACACCTCCGCCAGAATCGCGGCAACGTCGTCGAGTATTTGACGCCGCAGCGCCGGCGTCAGCATCTCCCAAAGCCTTGTTGGGTCTATACTCATGATTTGAGAGACATTCAGCCACCGAGACAAGATCGCGAACCGCCTCGATGCTCAATTTAGTCTGATTCGCGTCTTGTACATACTTCTCCGTCGCCGCTACCGGAATAAGCAGAGTGGTCCCGTTACGGTGCTCGACCTCATATGACGGCGGGAAATTACCCCCTCGATGCGTTGAGCGGCGAAGCACACGAAAGGTTCGCCCGTACAGCGGATGTCGCGGATCCAAAACTCGGACCACCTCGGCCGATGATTCGTCAGACTCAGTAGAGGGGATATTCCTGTAGGCCTTCGCTCGACGGGCTCGACTGGCGTCGCGTTCACGAGCCGCGACGGACCGTCGTGCCGGTGACGGCGAGTTGAGCGGAAAGCTGCATCTGGCTCTTCAAAACGGTCGCATGTTATTGGCGGGTATGATTCAATCGGCTTCGTGACGAGCTCCGCAGGAGCCCTTCCCGACGATCCCAGCCTGCTCAAGGCGATGCTGCTCGCCGAGCGGACGGAGAGCAAGCGGCTGCGTCAGATAGGACCAGCTCCAGTTGGCGCTGGAGGAGGCCGAGCAGATCGAGTCCGCAGGCCAAGCCGAGAGCGAGGAGAAGACCCCGGCCGAGGGCAAGGCACGCGCTGCCAAGCGCCGAGCGCTGCCGCGACCAACCGGGCGGCCTTCGAGCGTAATTGGCAAGCTGACTTTCTGAGAGTTTTTAGTTCGCCAATGCAGAAGCGCTGACCGCGATGACACGGCGGTGGTGCGGCTGGCATTCATGGCCGGGCTTTGTACACCGACGTACGTCGATGGTCGCAAACGTCCGCCAGTGCTTTTCCGTATTTTTTTCGTACGGGAGCAGAAATCGGCGCTGATGTCAGCTAACATTTTGAAATCATTGGAGCGGGTGAAGGGAATCGAACCCTCGTCGTAAGCTTGGGAAGCTTCTGCTCTGCCATTGAGCTACACCCGCATGCGCTCTTTATATCCGCGGGCGGCCGCCTCGTTCAAGCGGTGCGTCGCCCAGGCGGCCCGCCGGCGATGTTGCGGTCCGCCGGCCGCTCGTGCGACTCTCCGGCCGCGGAAGCGAAGCGTGGGGAGAGACGATGCCAGGGGACGATTTTCAGGCGCTGCACGAGATCATCGAGCGGGCGCGCGAGAACCTCGACAGGAACATCTGGGACTTCATCGTCGGCGGCGCCGAAAGCGAGATGACGCTGCGCCGCAACCGCCTGGCGCTCGACAGCATCGCCTTCCGGCCGCGCGTGCTGCGCGACGTCAACGGCATCGACGCCGGGATGAGCCTCTTCGGCCGCCGATCGCGGCTTCCCGTGATGCTGGCGCCGGTCGGCTCGCTGCACTCGATGCACAAGGGCGGCGCCGCGACCAGCGCGCTGGCGGCGCTCGAGTTCGGCATCCCGGCGATCGTCAGCTCGGCTTCCGAGCCCGGGCTCGAGGGAGTCGCCAAGGCCGCCCCCGACGCGACGCGGATCTTCCAGCTCTACGTCCGCGGCGACGACGATTTCGTCGAGGACCACGTGCGCCGCGCCGTCGACAACGGCTATGCCGCGTTCTGCCTCACCGTCGACGTCGCCTACTACAGTCGGCGCGAGCGCGACATCCGCAACCGCTATGCCCCGGTGGCGCGGCGCGCCGTCGGCGGCGCCGACTACCAGGCCGGGCTCAGCTGGCGCACCGTGCGGCTGATCAAGGAAAAATACGACATTCCGCTGATGATCAAGGGAATCGCGACGGCCGAGGACGCCGCCATCGCGGTCGATCACGGCGTCGAATGGATCTGCGTCTCGAACCATGCCGGGCGCCAGCTCGACTGCGGCCGCGGCACGATCGAGATGCTGCCCGAGATCGTCGCCGCCGTGCAGGGCCGCGGCAAGATCATCGTCGACGGCAGCTTCCAGCGCGGCGCCGACATCTGCAAGGCGCTCGCCCTCGGCGCCGACGCCGTCGGGATCGGCCGCATGCAGTGTTTCGGCACCGCCGCCGCCGGGCAGAGCGGCATCGTTCGCATGCTCGAGCTGCTCGAGGACGAGGTCCAGCGCAGCCTCGGCCAGCTCGGCGTCACGCGCTGGGACCAGCTCGATCGCTCGTATCTGCATGCTGCGATGCCGACGAACCAGCCGGATGTCCTCAGCGCGTTTCCGCTGATCCGCCTCAAGGAAGAGTGAGCCCGCCGCCATCACGCCTAATAATTGAGCAGGTTAACCTGGAATAAACATTTTGCGCGAAAGATGGATGACGTTAGCCCGGTCGGTAACGGCCAGCGAGTCCGTCACGGCTCGATTCGACAACGAAACGGATTGCCATATGCGCGCCCTCACCATCAAGACCATGTTCCGCGTCACCCTCGTGGTGCTCGCGATGCCCGCGCTGCTGTCGATCTCGGCGACGGTCTATGAGAAGATCGGGCAGCGCAGCCGCGCGGCGGAAGCCTCGCATCTCCTGGCGGCTTCGGCCGGCATGCTCGAGGCGCTGACGCTGACCAGCGGCGAGCGCGGCGCGATCAGCAGCGCGGTGCGCCTGCGCGAGGGCGACGGCAAGGAGATGCGGCGCAAGATCGAAGGCGACGCGGTCGCCAAGAGCGACGCCGCCCTTGCCAAGACCCGCGCCGCCCTTGCCGAGATCGGTACGCCGGCCACGGCGGCGCTGGCTGCGGCATTCGACAAGCAGACGGCGGATTGGCGCAATATCCGCCAGCAGGCCCTGGCTCAGCTCGATATGCCGGTCGACGCGCGCGACCCGGCATTCTCGAAAACCTTTGCCGAGCGCTGCTTCGCGTTCAACGACGCCGTGTCGGGCCTGATCGACAGCCTCGATGATTCGCTCAATTCCGTCGACTCCGAGATCGGCTCCTACGCGTTGCTGGCGAGTCAATCGGTTCGCTTGCGCGAGCTGCTCGGCCGCCGTGCGCTGCTGGCTAGCACCGCCGTCCTACCGGGCAAGCCGGCGGTGCCGGCCGCCGTCACCGCCATCGACGTCCTGACCGGCAGCATCGGGACGCTGCGCACCGACCTGCTGCGTCGCTTCGAGCGGGAAGCGGCGCAGGACGTCGCGGCGAAGAGCGCCTTCGCCCTGCTACAGGACGTGCTCGCGAAATTCGACCAGGCGAGCGTGCCGTCGCTGGCGATGGTGCACGGCGCGCCGCAGGTTCCCGACGATTCCTTCAAGCTGACCGCCGGCTATCTCACGCAGATCGCCGATACCCGTATCGCCATGCTCGATCTCGGCGGCAAGCGCGCCACCGCCAGCGAGGCCGCTGGCGTTACCGGCGTGTGGACCGGCGGGCTCATCCTCGCCTTCGTCCTCGGCCTCGCGATCGCCGTCGGTCTCGGCTTCAACCGGCTGGTGGCCAAGCCGCTCGACGGCGTCGCCAAGGCCGTCATGGAGATCGCCGGGCGCAACCTGACGATCGAGGTGCCCTATGTCGGCCGCAAGAACGAGATCGGGCAGATCGCCGACGCCGTCCTCGTGCTGCGCGATTCCGAGATCGCCGCCGAGCAGCGCGCCGCCGAGGGCGAGGCCGAGAAGGTGGCGCGCCAGGCGCGCGCCGAGCGTATCGAGAGCCTCGCGAACAGTTTCGACAGCGCGACCGCGACGGTGATCACCGAGGTGAAGAGCTCGGCCGACAGCGTCAAGACGCGGGCCGAGCAGAGCGTCGGCATCGCCGAGCAGGCCGAGGAGCAGACCATTACCGTCGCCTCTGCGGCGGAGGAGGCATCCGTCAACGTCGAGACCGTCGCGGCTGCCGCCGAGGAGCTCTCGGCCTCGATCCTCGAGATCGGCCGCCGCGTTGGCCAGTCGGCGCAGATCACCGCCAAGGCGAAGCAGCTCGCCGGCCAGGCCTCGACCGAGGTCGGCGGGCTGGCGCAGGCCTCGCAGAAGATCGGCGAGGTGGTCAATCTGATCCAGGACATCGCCAGCCAGACCAATCTGCTGGCGCTCAATGCGACGATCGAGGCGGCGCGCGCCGGCGATGCCGGCAAGGGCTTCGCCGTGGTCGCCTCCGAGGTCAAGGCGCTGGCCAGCCAGACGGCGAAGGCGACCGAGGAGATCGCCGCTCAGATCGCCAAGATCCAGACCGAGACCGGCGCCACCGTCGACCGTATCAAGGGCGTCGCCGAGGCGATCGCCGAGATCCACGCGCTCGCGTCCGAAGTCACCGCATCGGTCGACCAGCAGAACGCCGCGACCGCCGAGATCGCCCGCAACGTCCACGAGGCGGCCGAGGGGACGCGCCTCGTCTCCTCCCAGATCGGTCAGGTCAAGACGGCAGCGCAGGAAAGCGGCAGCGCGGCGAAATCGATGGTCGACACGGTCTCCGCCCTCTCGGCAACGGCCGAGACCCTGACCGGCCAGATTGCCCGCTTCCTCAGCGAGGTGCGCGCCGCTTAGCGCGCTCTTCTCAATGCGCGGCTGGATGGCTTCGCTCCGCTCGCGATGACGGATGTTCATCCGATTTGAAGCGCCGTCATCGCGAGGAGCGGAGCGACGCGGCGATCCATGGATCGTCGAAGAGGCGACGTCGGCTGAAAAAAAGGCCGCGGTTCCCCGCGGCCCTGATGTCGGTCGTAACGGCGATGCTTAGAAATCCATGTCGCCCATGCCGCCGCCCGGCATCGCCGGGGCTGCCGCCTTCTTCTCCGGTTTTTCGGCGACCATCGCCTCGGTGGTGATCAGCAGGCCGGCGACCGAGGCGGCGTCCTGCAGCGCCAGGCGGACGACCTTGGTCGGGTCGAGAATGCCGGCTTTCATCATGTCGACGTAGTTGCCGGTCTGCGCGTCGAAACCCTGGTTTGGGTTGTTCTTGTCGAGCAGCTTGCCGACCACGATCGAGCCGTCGGCGCCGGCGTTCTCGGCAATCTGCCGCAGTGGCGCCTGCAGCGCCCGGCGGACGATGTCGACGCCGACCTTCTGGTCGTTGTTCTCGATGGTCAGCGTCTCCAGCGCCTTGATGGCGTAGAGCAGGGCGACCCCGCCGCCGGCGACGACGCCTTCCTCGACCGCGGCGCGGGTCGCGTGCATCGCGTCGTCGACGCGGTCCTTGCGCTCCTTGACCTCGACCTCGGTCGCGCCGCCGACGCGGATGACCGCGACGCCGCCTGCGAGCTTCGCCAGCCGCTCCTGCAGCTTCTCGCGGTCGTAGTCCGAGGTCGTCTCCTCGATCTGCGCCCGGATCTGGGCGATGCGCGCCTGGATGTCGGGTTTCTTGCCGGCGCCGTCGATGATCGTCGTGTTCTCCTTCTCGATGCGGACCCGCTTGGCGCTGCCGAGCATGTCGAGGGTGACGTTCTCGAGCTTGATGCCGAGATCCTCGCTGATCACCTGCCCGCCGGTGAGGATCGCAATGTCCTCGAGCATCGCCTTGCGGCGGTCGCCGAAGCCCGGTGCCTTGACGGCTGCGACCTTGAGGCCGCCACGCAGCTTGTTGACGACCAGCGTCGCCAGCGCCTCGCCCTCGACGTCCTCGGAGATGATCAGCAGCGGCCGCGTGCTCTGCACCACGGCTTCGAGGACCGGCAGCAGCGGCTGCAGCGAGGCGAGCTTCTTCTCGTGCAGCAGGATGTACGGGTTTTCCAGCTCGACGACCATCTTCTCGGAGTTGGTCACGAAATACGGGCTGAGGTAGCCGCGGTCGAACTGCATGCCCTCGACGACGTCGAGCTCGGTCTCGAGGCTCTTCGCCTCCTCGACGGTGATGACGCCCTCGTTCCCGACCTTCTGCATCGCCTCGGCGATCATCCGGCCGATCTCCTGGTCGCCATTGGCGGAAATCGTTCCGACCTGGGCGATCTCGGCGTTGGTCGCGACCTTGCGCGAGCGCCGCTTGACATCGGCGACGACGGTGGTGACCGCGAGGTCGACGCCGCGCTTCACGTCCATCGGGTTCATCCCGGCGGCGACCGCCTTGGCGCCCTCGCGGACGATCGCCTGGGCGAGGACCGTTGCCGTCGTGGTGCCGTCGCCGGCGAGATCGCTGGTCTTGGAAGCGACCTCTTTGACCATCTGGGCGCCCATGTTCTCGAACTTGTCCGAGAGCTCGATCTCCTTGGCGACGGTGACGCCGTCCTTGGTGATGCGCGGCGCGCCGAAGGATTTGTCGAGGACGACGTTGCGGCCCTTCGGCCCCAAGGTCACCTTGACGGCATTGGCAAGAACGTCGACGCCGCGCAGCATGCGCTCGCGGGCGTCGCCGTGGAATTTGACCTCTTTCGCAACCATGAGTGTTTCTCCCTTGCTGATCGGTCAGGCGGCCCGGCGCTTCGCCGAGGTTGCCTCGATGATGCCGAGGATGTCGCTCTCCTTCATGATGATGAGATCTTCGCCCTCGAGAACGACCTCGGTGCCGGACCATTTGCCGAAGAGAACGCGATCCCCGGCCTTGACGTCGAGCGGGATGATCTTGCCGTCCTCGCGTACGCCGACGCCGACGGCGACGATCTCGCCCTCCATCGGTTTCTCCTTCGCGGTGTCGGGAATGATGATGCCGCCCGGCGTCTTCTCCTGGGAGCTGACGCGACGGACGAGGACACGGTCATGCAAGGGCCGAAATGCCATGGGCTATCTCCTCTCTCTCAACAGATTCAGCCGATCGCGGAGCAGGCCAATTTGGCCGTAGGATGGGCCAATTTGGCACTCCGCCATCACGAGTGCCAACGACATGGGAAATCGGATTGCACCTGTCAATGGGTCTGGCAGCACTCTCATATGAAAGCTGCTAGTGGCCTGATTTTATTCACAAAATCTTCTTGATTTAGGAGCAAATATAGAGTCAGCATTGTTGACTGATCGGCATCGCACACCGCCACCAATTTGGCATAGCGAGGTGGATTGATGAGCAACTTGAGCCTGCAGCTTCGCGATTATCGCCTGACGACGGCCGAGATCCTGTATCACCTGCCGGATCACCCCAATCTGCTGCAAAGCTACATCTGGCAAGAGCTCGACCTCGCGCCGAAATTCCCGATCCTGCATCGCTTCCTCGACTTCTGGTCGCACAACCTCGAGGGCAAGCTGCACTCGGTGAAGGTGGCGCATGCCGGGATCATCACACCCGGCAAGTTCCGCCACGCGGTCGCGAGCCTGACGTTGCACTGAGCTGCCCGCCGGGTCCGGCGGCCTCGGTCAGCGCCCGGGGGCGGCGAGCGCTCCCGCGGGACGACGCTGGCGCGTTGCCAGCATGAGGAGCAGCGCCGCGATCTCGCAGGACCCGCCGACCCAACCGAGGTCGGTCGCCGACCCATGGGCCAGGGTAAACGACCCGACGGCGGCGCCCAGCGAGAAGCCGATGAACATGAAGGATGCGTTCAGCGAAAGCGCGATCGGCGCGAGCTTGATGCCGGCGATGCCGATCAGCCTTGCCTGCTGCGCCGGGAAGAACGCCCAGGCGGCGACGCCCCAGACGGCGATCGCGACGAGGAACGGCACGAGAGCCTGCCTCTGCGAGAGTAGGCCGGCGGTCGTCGCGAGGCTGAAGAAGGCAAGCGCCAGCAACAGCAGGCTGGGGCCGATGACGGCGCGATGGCCGAGCCTGTCGTTCAGGCCGCCGCCGACGAAGAGACCGGCCGCCGCGGCGATGCCCCAGAGGAACAGCACGAGGCCGACCTGCGCGCCGGCGATCCCGGTGGCGCTCGTCAGGAATATCGCGAGATAGGTGTAGACGGTGTAGGCGCCGGTCGCCCATAGCGTCGTCACGAGCAGCGCCGCCAGGACGACGGGTTGCCGCGCGACGGCGAGGCGTTCGCGGATTCCGACCGCCGCCATGCCGGTCCCGATGCCGGGACGCAAGCCGGCCATCAGCCCCGCCGTCGCCGTCGCCGCCAGGATTGCGACGCCGGCGAAGGTCATGCGCCAGCCCAGCCGGTCGCCGATCACGGCGCCGAGCGGAACGCCGAAGGCGATCGCGACCGTGGTCCCGCCGTTGACGATGGCCAGGGCGCTGCCGCGCCGCTCCGGCGCGACGAGGGCGCCGGCGAGCGCATTGGCGCTCGGGACGTAGAGCCCGGCCGCGAAGGCCAGCAGGATGCGGGCACCCATCAGCGTCCAATAGCCGGTCGCCGTCCAGGCGACGAGGTTCGCCAAGGCGAAGGCGGACATCGCAAGGATCAGCAGCTTGCGCCGGTCGGCGCCGCCAGTCAGCGCCGTCAGGAGCGGCGAGCTGATCGCATAGGCGAAGGCGAAGACCGTGACCAGCTGGCCCGCCGTCGCGATGCTGACCGCGAGGTCGGCGCCGATGCCCGGCAGCAGTGGGGAGATCATGAAGCCTTCCGTGCCGATGGCGAAAGTGCCCAGCGCCAACCAGTAGAGCGGCGTCGTGCGATAGGCGGGAACCGAGGCGGCGGACATGAGCAGGTGTCCTTCTAGCAAAAACGAAAGATGACCAGTCGTCTTAGAAATCGGGCGGCAAAGCGATGACCGGAGCCCCGCCGGTCGCCGTTCAGCGTCTCAGGTCAGGATTTTGGTGAAAGCAACGCGCATGAAATTCTCGAAGGCGTCGCGATTCTTCTCCACCCGGGCGCGGAGGAGGGCGCCCTCGTAGGCATTGAGAAGGAAGGCGGCGAGCTCGGCCGCCGGGACGCTCGCGCCGATCGCTCCCTGGGCCTGCGCTTCGGAGATCGCCGCCTCGAGATCCTTCGTCCAATGCGCGAAGACCTCGGCCAGACGCGCGCGAATCAGCGCGCTCTGATCGGAAAGCTCGGCGCTGAAATTGCCGAGCAGGCAGCCGCGCCGGAAGCCGAATCCGATGTATCTCTCGTTCAGCGCCTCAAAATGCAGCCGCAGGCGCTCTATCGGCGGAAACGATCGGTCGGCGAGGACGCCGCGAACGCTGCGCTCGGCGTAGCGCTCGACGATTTCGGCACCCAGTGCTTCCTTGCTCTCGAAGTGATTGTAGAACGAGCCCTTCGGCACACCGGCGCAATCGGTGATCTCCTGGACACCGCAGCCGTTGAAGCCCTTCTCGAGAAGGACCGTCATTCCTGCTTCGACGATTTGCTC
>JAQGID010000370.1 GCA_028291405.1 Rhodospirillales bacterium
ATGCGCCAGGTCTTCACCCGGCATGCGCAGGAGCATGGTTTAAACGTCATCGCCACGCGCCGGCAGGACCGCGAGCATTTGCGCGCCGATATCCTCGCCGGGCAAGCGCCGCTTCGGGAGAACACGAAGCTAAATCCGAAAATGAAGCAGACCCGCCAGGGGCGGACCTTCGAGGTGAAGGCGCCGAGCTGGTACGCGGAACACGGGCTAGACTACGAGCGCCGCCGACTGGCCGCCGCGAGTGTCGAGAGAGGCGGAAAGGGACCGGCCGGCGCAGTGAAAGTAGGGCAGGGGAGCCCGGAGGCTCAAACAGCGCCAGAAACGCGCCCCCGTGGGCTGCTAGGCGACCCGCGGCAGCGTGACCAATGCTCCTAATCCGCCGGCGGGCAGGTTGGACAGGACGATATCGCCGCCGTGCCCGCGGACGATCGCAAGCGCTGCCGTCAACCCGAGCCCGACCCCACCTGTCGTCCGGTTGCGCGAGCTTTCGAGCCGGTAGAAAGGGGTGAACACGCGCTCCAGAGCCTCGGTTGAAATTCCCGGCCCCTGATCCCTGACCAGGATCGTGATGGTCTTTTCCTGACAGGCAAGTTCGATCGTCGGGGGCGTGCCGTATTTGACGGCGTTTTCGATCAGGTTGGTAAAGGCCCGCTTCAGCGCGAACGGCCGGCCGCGATATACGGCGTGCGATGGTCCTGCATAGGCGATTTCGATGTCCTGATCGGCATAGTCGTTTGCGATTGTCTGCAGAACGCCCGGCAGATCGAAACTCGTCACGGCCTCCTCGTCCGCGTCTCCCCGGAAGAAGGCGAGCGCGCCATCGACCATCGTCTGCAACTCGTCGACATCCCGGAACAGCCGTGCTTGCTGCGCCTCATCCTCGATGAGCTCGCCGCGCAGGCGGATCCTGGTCAAAGGCGTACGCAGATCATGCGAGATCGCGGCAAGCATCGCAGTGCGATAGGCCACGAATTTCTGGATCTGTGCCTGCATCTCGTTGAATGACGTGATGACGCTGGTCAGCTCCCGCGGCCCCGTTTCGGCAATTGGCGGGGCTTGAGGATTGGTGCCGAAAAGACGGATCGCCTCGGCAAACTTCCTGATCGGGCGGACCAGCTGACGCGTCGCGATCGTCGACACGATCCCGATCGACACCGTCAGAAATCCCAGCCAGATCGCCCATCGTTCCTGCCAGGGCAGACCCCAGAGCTTCTCCGGCACGGTGAAGACGAGCCAGCTGCCGTCGGAATACCGCACGGCCAGCACATAGGCATGAGGGTATTTCGTGTGCTCATCCCGGAACTCCGGCGTCGCCATGAGCGCGTCACTGGGTCCGTTCGGTTTCAAGATCACGGCGACCAGGCGGTCGTCGAGCAGCTTCTCCAGCACCGCCCGGCTGCGCTCAGGGGCTTCGTCGGTTGTCTGCTCGAGGACGGTCGAAACCGGCGAAGTCGCGGGGTACCAGCCGACGCGAAACGCGCGGGTCGTCGCCGCGCTGGCGAGATGCTCTCTGATCGGCGGCGGTGCGGCCTCGATGATGCGCACCATGTCAGCGGCCTGGTCCAACAGACCGGAGCGCTCCAGGGTGGGCTGAGCCCATACGCCGCCAAAGAGCTCGAACAGGCCGACGAGCGACCAGGTCACGACGACGGCCAGCACGACGGTCAGCGCGAAACGCCGTGCGATGGAGTCGCGTGGCCAGAGCGCGATCTTCATCCGCGCGTCACCTTGGCCTCGAAAAGATAGCCGCCGTTGCGAACCGTGCGGATGACCGTAGGAGTTCGGGCGTCTGCCGCCAGCTTGTGGCGAAGGCGGCTGACCAGAGTGTCGATGCTGCGGTCATATGCGGCGTGCGCCGGCCCGCGGGCCAAATCAAGCAATTGATCCCGTGTCAGTACGCGCTGGGGGTGCTCCACAAATGCGAGCAGGAGGTCGAATTCTCCGCCGGAAAGGAGCACGAGCGTGTTGTCGGAGGAACGGAGCTCGCGCCGCGCGACATCGAGGCGCCAATCGCCGAAGCACATGATCGGCCGGATATCGCTCGGCGCCGGAGCCGCGAGTGTGTTGGCCGTTCGCCGCAGCACCGCTTTGACGCGTGCCAGCAATTCGCGCTGATCGAAGGGCTTCGTGACGTAATCGTCGGCCCCGAGCTCGAGGCCCACGGTGCGGTCCGTGTGGTCGGTCACGGCGGTCAGCATGATGATCGGCACGCGCGATATGGCGCGCAGTCTTTGGCACAGGCTGAAGCCGTCTTCCCGCTGCAGCATCACGTCGAGGATCACGAGATCGATCGAGTGTCTCTTCAGGGCCGCGAACATGGCTGCTCCGTCCGCGGCGACGGTGACCGTATGCGAGTGCTTTTTGAAGAAGTTCGTCAACAGCGACAGAATATCTTCATCATCGTCGACGATGAGGAGGTGGGGCATCGAGCTCATTCTCCGAAGATAGCACCCGGGCTCGGCGCCCTTATGTCCGGGCCGCCCTGATTTATTTCAACGCTTACATAATATGTCGTCCCGCTCGCAAACCCGAAATCAAGCCTGCAACAACCCTACCTAGCCTTGCTCCTCTACAAGCAGGAGCAGCATCCATGACAGCAATCCTTATGGTCCACCCGCGCGGTGCAACGATCCCAAGCCGTCCCGGCGCGACGGATGGTTCCCGGCGTCGGGAGCTTGGCACCCAATCCTCCTCGAAAATTATCGCGCTCGCGTTGACCCTCAGCCTCGCCGCCTGCGCCCACGCGCCGGCCGATCCCGAGGCCCGCGCCGAGTACGAGCGCAACAACGACCCGGCGGAGCCGACCAACCGGGTCATCTTTGCCGGAAACAAGTTCGTGGATGACCACGCGCTCCAACCCGTCGCCCGTGGTTACGAAGGCTACGTCCCTGGTGGCGTACGAAAAAGCATCCATAACTTCGTCAGCAATCTCGGCCAACCGAGCGTCGCGGTGAACGACGCCCTCCAGGGCAACTTCGGCCGCAGCTGGACCACGATCCAGCGCTTTGCGATCAATACGACCGTCGGGGGCGTTGGCCTCTTCGACGTGGCGACGGGCTGGAATCGGCCTGGTCACGTCGCCGATTTCGGCCAGACATTTGGCGTCTGGGGCGTCGGTACGGGTCCGAGCGTTCAATTGCCGATCTTCGGCCCCTCGAACGTCCGCGACAGCTTCGGAAAAGTCGCCGATGCGGTGACGAACCCGGCAAACTTCCTTTCCGGAGGCGCGGCCACGGCAATCGGCGCAGTCGGAGGAGTGGGGTTCGTCGACACCCGGGCCGGGCTGTTGAAGACGACAGACCCTCTCGAACATGACTCGCTCGACTATTATTCGGAGTTGCGAAGCATGGCGGCGCAGCGTCGTGCGGCGCTCGTCGCTGAGGGCAAGGCCGGTGACGTCGTCGCCCATAAGGACGGTGTCGCATCGGCGCTCGTCTCTGTTCCCGCGGCGCCTGCCGCTGCCGCCCAGTGAAGCGGCGTGGATCCGAACCCCCCATCATCTCGCGCGAGCGGCCGATCGTCCTGGAGGCCAGCAAATGCATATTTCACTACCAAGGATCACGGTCAGTGGCCGCGTCGGAATCTGTCTTGTGACATTTTCCGCGGGCAAACTGGACCCGCAGCTACCATCCCCAGCCGTGCTTTATGGGCTGTCCGTCTTGGGCGTCATGCTCATCCTTTGGGAGGCAGTCACCTATGGCACACAACTGGCCCAGCACATCCGCTCCAAGTCGCGCCAAGGCCCCTCGGCATGACCGCCGACGGGATGGGTGACGAAGTCGGTCAGTCGGGACGCATCCTCGTCGTCGATGACGATCCGTCCGTACGGGGCATGGTCGTCGACTATCTGGAGGAGCACCGAATGCGTGCCGTCTCGGTGTCCGGGCAGCGGGAAATGGTCTCCCAACTCGTCGGAAGCGAGCCGCGCTTGGTCATTCTCGACCTGCGTCCGCGCCAAGAGGACGGGCTCGACTTGCTGCGCGCGATCCGGTCGCG
>JAQGID010000398.1 GCA_028291405.1 Rhodospirillales bacterium
CCGATCCTGATCGCCACGTCGAAGCCATCCTCGACAAAGTCGCCAGGACGGAACGTGAAATCATTCAGAGAGAGCGAGACGCCGATCTGTGGATAGGCGTCACAAAATCCGATAATCGCATCTGACAATTGCAGCGCGCCGAAGGATTTCGGCGCCAGAATTCTGATGGTTCCGAGCGGCACCTTGCGGCCGCGCGAGATCGCACGCTCTGCCGTTTCCATGTCGTTGAGCAACTGCTCGCAGCATGCCAGATAAGCGACGCCCTCCTCTGTCAAGCTGACGCTGCGCGTCGACCGGTTGCGTAAGCGCACGCCCAAGCGGTCTTCAAGATCCAAGATCCGACGAGAGATCATTGCCCGCGACAGCCCGAGCTGCCTCGCCGCAACTGTAAAGCTGCTCGCGTGCGCGACACGAACGAAGCTCTCGACGACTTGAAACCGGTCCATCGGGCGGGTTGTCAAATCTCATGCAACAAACTTGTTTGCATTTGGCAGCTTAAAGCCGGGGCTTGTCAAACCGTATAGTCGAGATCGGCCCGGGAGAGGCTGTAGCGACGGGAGGATGCGAGTGGCGGTCGAATTGAGGACAATCCGGACCGATGTCGTCGGCAGCCTGTTGCGGCCCAAGGCCTGGCAAGAGGCGCGGCGCCGGTTCGACGAAGGCGCGATCACTGCGGATGCGCTTCGCGAGATCGAGCTCGCCTGCATTCGCGATCTCATCGCTCTGCAGGAACGGATCGGCCTCGACGTCGTCACGGACGGCGAGATCAGCCGGCTGAACTTCCAGGACAGTTTCGGACTTGCCGTCTCCGGCTTCGACGCTTCGGCCGAAACGCTTGCGCTTCATGCCGGGCGCTCCGCAGGCGCGACGCCTTTGCAGCGATGGAACATTCCCGATCTCGGCGGCGCCGGCGCTCCCGTGTCGCACCGCCGTCCCGCCGTACAACGCGTGCGGCTCGCTCAAAACGTGGCCCTCGCCGAATATCGCCGTGCCAGCGCCGTTGCCGCGGCGCCGGTCAAGGCGAGTCTCATCGGTCCCGATCGCATTGCCCAGCGCTTCGACCACGAACGATCGAAGGCGGTCTATAACAGCGTCGATGCCTTCGTGACCGACGTCATCGCGATCGAACGGCAGATGATTCAGGAGCTCGCCGACGCCGGCTGCCGCTACGTGCACATCGACGCGCCCGGATTTACCGCGTATTCCGATGGTCCTTCCCTCGCCGCGATGCGGGCACGCGGCGAAGATCCGGATGTGAACTTCTCCAGGTCGATCGAGGCTGAAGCGGCGGTCGTGCGCGGCTTCAACGGCGTCACGTTCGGCATTCATTTGTGCCGAGGCAATCAACGCAGCATGTGGCACCGAGAAGGAAGCTACGACGCGATCGCGGAGCAATTGTTCAATCAGCTGCCGCACGACCGATTCCTGCTCGAATACGTTTCACCGCGCGCCGGAAGCTTCGAACCGCTTCGATTTGTTCCAAAGGGCAAGATCGTCGTGCTGGGCTTGATCAGCACCAAGGTGCGAGAGCTCGAATCGGTCGACGCGTTGAAGCGCCGCATCGACGACGCGGCGAGATATGTCGATCTCGAGTACCTGGCCCTCAGTCCGCAATGCGGGTTCGCCTCCGATGCGGTGGGTAACACGATCACCGAGGACGACCAGAAGCGCAAGCTCGAGCTGGTGGTCGAGACGGCTCGGCAAGTTTGGGGATAGAGAGTCACGGAGCGTAAAAATCACGAAGCGCAAACATAACAATGCGCAAACACGGAGGAACAGCCATGGCGCAATTCGCTACCCACCTCGATGCGCGGCGCGAGCACAATCCGTTGTTCAACGACAACAAGCTGAAGCTCGGTCTGTTTGGCGTCAACGTGAGCAACGGGTGCGCCATCACGACCATTGAGGGGCGGCACAACGTGACCTGGCCGACGAATCTGTCGATCGCCCGAACGGCCGACCGCTACGCTAAGGGCTCCGCCCCTCACGCCGGCAAGGGTGCAAATTGGCGATCCGCTGGGCTGGCATTCTGAACTGCCTGAGCTCGGCGATGGCAAGCTGAAGAGCGGGGAGCCTGCCGCTCCGCCGGTGAACCAGCATGTCGAGGATCTCGCCCCCGATCCACGGCGGCCAGATAGATCCACTCGCCCCGATCAGTACGAGCATCTCGTCGAAATGCGACCGGACGCTTGGCCGGACGGGGATCGACGGAACCAGCTCATTGCCAGTGACAACGTCGCTAGCGGAGCTTTCCTCTTCTCCGCACCGCCGCGAGCGACGACACCGTCGCGAGTGCGGCGCCTTCGGGAGCGGCGGGGCCAAGCGCGGATTGCGCCGCGTGGCTAACGTGATCGAGTGCCGCCTGCCTGGCGGCCGCCACATCGCGCCGACGGATCGCCTGGACCAGGGCATCGATCTCTTTGATACTCTGCTGCTGCCGCTCTTTCCGAACGAGCGAACGGCTCCGCAGGCTCGACGTGCGAAGGACCAGACGATTGATGATGTCGAAGGCGATGCCGTTTTCCGCGCCCGAGCAAATGCGGTCATAGAAGGCGCGTTTGGTGACCATCATGCGTTCAAGGACACCGGACCGATAGGCGCTCTTCAGCGCCTCACTTTCACGGACCAGTAAGCTGACCTCCGTGTCGCTCGCCTTTTCGATGAATTGCTCGACGACCAGCGCCTCGAGGACCGAGCGGATGCGGTAGGCGTTCTCGGCGTCCTCGCGCGAGATCACCCTGACAGTGAGGCTGCGGTTGGAGGTGTATTCGAGATTGCCGTCGGCCTGCAATTCCCGCAACGCCTCGCGCAGCGAGGTCCGGCTGACATCGAGTTGCTCGCAGAGATCCTTCTCGATGAGCCGGGTGCCGGGCGCGAGAAGGCCGGTCTCGATCGCGCTGCGCAGCGAAGCAATGATCCGATTGCGCAGCGGCGCCGATTGCTGTTGGAGCGGTGCGAGACGCGTCTTGGCTGCATCAGCCATCGTGACATCTCCGCATTGTTCCGTTCCGCATGGCCCCTCCCTATGCCTTCCTATCTTCCACTTGCCGCACCGGCGTCTCGGGCTTGAGGCCGCCGCGGCGCCGCGCGTAGGTCGCCTCGCCGAGCTCATGCCATGCGCCCTGCACCGCTAGCTCGGCAAAGCGCGTCCAATCCGCCGTCCAGTCGCCGAGCTCGTAGCCGTGCCACGGCGCTTGTGGCGCCAGGCGGGGTAGCCCGAGCTCCTCCCAGATTCCCTTGGCGCGGCTCATGAATGCCTCCGCCGGCAAAGCCAGCGGCGGCATGTCATGCTTCAGCGTCGCGTCGATCAACAGCGTCCCTTCGAAGGTGGGGCGGCCCGATTTCGGGCCGTGGCCGCTCGACCGGTACGGCGTCACCAACACATCCTCGCTGAAATTGGATCGGTAGGCCAGGGACCAGAAGATCGCGTCGGCATTTTCGGGATTGATGTCTTCCGAGACCGCGATCACCACCTTGCCGCATTGCGCCTGCAGCGTCGAGGCCGCCTGCAAGCCGCGCCACACCTCGGTCTTCTGCACCCCGCGCTCGAACTGGAGGAAGATGACCTTGCGCAGATTGGTCAGCGGCTCGTGCATGACGAGGCGCTTGAGGCCGCGAATGCCGATAAGCGTTTTGAGGTGCTGCAGGAGCATCGGCTCATAGGCGACCTTCTTGAGGACCGAGGATTCGCTCGGCGTCACCTGGCTGACGATCGAGACAAAGACCGGCTTAGCCTTGCGCGTGATCGCCGTCACCCGCATCGACATGTTGAAATCCTCGAGCGCAACGTGACCGTGGCTTTCGCCGAACGGACCCTCGGGCTCGAGCAGATCGGTATCAATCAGCCCTTCGATGACGATTTCCGAATCGGCGGGGACCGTCAGGTCGATGGTGCGGCAGCCGACGACCGGCACCGGCCGCCCCATCAGGCCGCCCGCCACACCGATCTCGTCCTGGTCGATCGGCAATTTCTGGGCGCCGGTGAACAGCACCGCCGGCGCGCATCCGACGACGATCGCGCAGGGCATCGGCTGGCCGAGTTTTTTATATTTCTTCCAATGCAGATAGCCGCCGGCGCCGCTCAGCCGCGTCGCCATCCGGACACCCAGCCGGTCATTGGCCTTAAGGGCCGCTCGGTACGTTCCCATGTTCTGAACGCCGCTATCGGGGTCTTTGGTCACGCAGAGAGTAGCGGTCAGATAAGGCGCGGTGTCGAAGCCGGGCGTGGATATCGGCACCGGTAGGCTGGCAAGACCCCCGCCCGGCCGGGTCAGCTCGGCACCCGTCAGGATGACGTCGTGGCACGGCGCCTTCTCGACCACCACCGGCGCGATCGGCGCCGCCATGGCATTGACCCAGACCTCGCCGATTTTCTCCACCGGCACACCGAGGCCGCAGGCGTAGATCGCCGGCGAGGCCGCCAGCGCCCCAACGACGACCGGGATGTCGTAGGACTTGCCCTCTGCATCGGTGACGTCGGTGAACAGAAAGGCGCGGCGGTCGGCCTCGGCGAGCCCGCCTTGGAATTGCCAACGGACGAGAGGGTGCAGCTCGGAATCCTTGTTGATCTTCCGGTCGACGCGGATGAGCAAGCCGCTCGCCTCCAGCCGCGCGAGGTGCTCGTGAAGGTCGCTGGGCGCCCACGACGGTATCGAAGTCGCGTGATCTGGTGTTGTCGGGGAAACGGCGGCGGAATCGTCTGGCATGGCTGTTCCGATCCTGAGGATTGGGCGCTTCTCTCTAACTCCGGGGCGAGGAGCGATCTTCGGCGAAGGCCAGGGGACGCGCGGCGGCGCCTTCCGAAGCGCGGTCCCGCGCGTCGCGGATCGCGGTCCAGATCTTCAGCGGGGTCGCCGGCATCGTGATCTCGACCGGACCGAACTCCGCCAGGGCGTCGTCGATGGCGCTCATGATCACGGCCGGCGCCGGCGTGGTTCCGCCCTCGCCCCCGGCCTTGATGCCGAACGGATTCGTCGGCGACAGAACCTCGACGATCTCCGTCGCGAACGACGGCAGGGTGTCCGAGTGCGGCATCCCGTAATCCATAAACGACCCGCTGAGCGGTTGCCCGGTCTGGGGATCGATGACGCAGCCCTCCCACAAGGCCTGGCCGACGCCTTGAGCGATGCCGCCATGCGTCTGGCCGTGAACGATTAGCGGATTGATGCAGCGGCCGACGTCGTCGACCGTCGAATACCGCGTGATCTGCAGCGCCCCGGTCTCCGGGTCGATCTCGACTTCGCACATGCACGCGCCGTTCGGAAAGACGGGCGTATGCATCTCGTTGTCGCGACGGACCCGCAAGCCGCCCTTAAGGTCATCCGGGAGGTCGTCATCGAAATTCTTAGCCGCCAATTCGAACCAGGTGAGCGAACGATTGCTCCCAGGCGACGAGAAGACGCCACTTTCGAACGCCACCTTGTCGTCGGTCGTACCGAGCAGATGCGCCGCCAGGCGCTTGCCCTTGGCGATGAGATCGTCGCTCGCCAGCGCGATCACGGCGCTCGCGTGGCGCATCGATCGGCCGGAATGGGTGCCGCCGCCGGCGCTGACGACATCGGTGTCACCCAGCGTGATGGTGACGCTTTCGAACGGCACGCCGAGCAGATCCGCCGTCACCTGCGCAAAACTAGTCTCATGGCCCTGGCCGGCGGGCTGGGTTCCGATCACGACCTCGATGCCGTGCGGTGCGACGATGAGGTCGGCGCGTTCCCTGGGCGTCCCGATCGAGGATTCGACGTAATTCGCAAAGCCGAGGCCCAACAGCTTGCCGCGGCGGCGTGCATCGGCGCGACGCGCGACAACGCCGGGCCAGTCCGCAAGCTTGCAGACGCGATCCATGTTGAGCTCGTATTCGCCGCTGTCATAGGATGAGCCGACGGCGTTGACGTAGGGCATTTGCGCCGGCGTTACGAGATTGCGGCGGCGCAAATCGAAGCGATCGAAGCCGAGCAGGCGCGCGGCCTTGTCGATCAGGCGTTCGATCGCGAACGTCACCTCCGGCCGGCCGGAGCTGCGATAGGCCTGCGTCGACATCGTATTGGAGAAGACGGCGCGGGCGCGCAGCGTCGCATGGGGGATGTCGTACGAGCCGGTGGTCAGCCCTGCCCCCTTGCTCAGCGGCGACAGCGAGACGCAGCGCGCCCCGACGTTGCTCAAATTCGACGCGCGCATGGCGAGAAACTTGCCCGACCGGTCGATCGCGAGCGAGACCTCGGTGACGAGATCTCGCCCCTGATAATCGGTGAGGAAGCATTCGCTCCGGTCGGCGCGGAACTTGACCGGCCTGCCGAGCTTGCGCGACGCCCAGAGGACCAGCCCGAACTCGACATAAGCGCGGTTGCGCGTCCCAAAATTTCCGCCGACATCGAACGACAGCAGCCGCAGCCTGTCGGGATCCTCGCCCAGCACCTCGGCAAGCTCGCGCTTCTGGCGGACGGCGCCGCCGCTGCCGGCATGCAGCGTATAGCGCCCGGTTGCCGCGTCGAACGAGCCGAGCGCCGCGCGCGGCTCCAACGGCACGCCGGTGACGCGGCCGATGTGAACCTTCATGCTGACCACATGATCGGCACGGGCGAAGGCGGCGTCCGTCGCCCCGGCATCGCCGAACGTCGAATCGACAAGGATGTTGTCCGGCAATTCATCCCACAAGCGCGGCGCATCGGGATCCGCGGCCTGCTCGGTATCCGCGACCCAGGGAAGCTCGTCGTAGTCGACGATGACCTCCTCGGCAGCCGACTGCGCGGCGTCACGCGTCTCGCCGACGACCATTGCCACGGCCTCGCCGACGTGGCGCGCCTTGTCGGCCGGCAGCAGCATGTGCGGGCCGGCAAAGACCGGGGTTCCGCCGCGACCGGTCAGCTTGACGTCGAACCGAGTCGACGGGACGGGATCGTGCGGTATCGGCTTGAGCCCGTCGCGCAGGCAATCGGCGCCGGTGAAGATCCCGAGCACCCCGGGCATGCGGGCCGCCGCGCTGCTGTCGATGCCGAGAATGCGAGCGTGCGGATGCGGCGAGCGCACCATGACGGCATAGGCCTGGCCGGGCAGATTGAAGTCGTCGGTAAAGCGCCCGCGCCCCGTGATCAGCCGGAGATCTTCCTTCCGCTGCAACGGCTTCCCGACCGCCTTGAAAATCCGCTCCGACACCATCCTGGCGAATTACCCCGCAACGCCCGAGACCGGCCTCGCATCACATTGTATGATTGTATGACAAACTTAGGTATTTGTCGACGTCGCTCAGGTTACGCTGCGGCCGCCCGTACCGCGAGCGGAGATCCAATACCGCCCGCATGCCGTCCGGCAGCACGACGCCGCCCGGCGTGAGCCCGGAGCGCGGCGACAGCACGCTTCGCATCACCGCATCCGCGACCGCCGGTTTGATGTCCGGCATCCGCGCGAGAAGCAACGAGGTCGCCGCCTCCCGGTTGGCGGGATCGAGGGTCCAGGCGAGACCCTTGCGATAGGCGTCGATGAAGGCCCTGACCAGCCCGGGATGAGCCGCGATCCAGTCCTCACTCGCCGCGACGATGCCACCCTGGTAGCTCGGAAAGAAATCGGTGCTTTGCCCGAGCACGTGAAAACCGGCGGCGCGGGCAATGCTCGTGAAGGGCTCGATGGTGATCGTACCGGCGTGGGTCCCCGCCTTGACCGACTGCCAACGATCGGGGGTGGACCCCACCGCGACGCGCTCGTATTCACCGTCGGCGAGCCCGAGTTTTTCCAGCATCGCGTAGAGGACGAAGGCAAAACCGGTCGATACGGCGTCGAGCGCGATGCTCTTGCCCCGCAGATCCGCGGCGCTCTTGACGTCGGGCGCCACGACGACGCTGAGCTCGATCTGAGTCGCGCCCAGGATGACCCGGAAGTCGGGTGGGTCAACGAGCTTCGCAGCACCCTGCCCTTCGCGATAGGCGACGATGTTGTCGAAGGCGGTAAAGGCGATGTCGCATCCTCCGACAGCGAATTGCTCGAATTGATAGATCGAGCTCGGCGTCGTTGCGAGGTCGACCTTGAGCCCCGCCGCCTCGAAAAATCCGCGATCCAGCGCAGCGAAAAGCGGCAGGTTCGGCGCACCTGGAAATGCCAGGATCTTCAGGTCGGTCAAGGCTTCAGTCATGGGGTTCTCGGCTTCCTTCAAAAATTGCGGCATCAGCGCGGCGCGACGAGAAGATCACGCAGCGCTGGGGCAATCACCTCTGGGCATTGAAGGCCAAGGTGACGCTGCCGCCCATCGAGACGCCCGCGACCACCGCCGATCGCCAGCCGACCGCGTCTAGGAGATCGGCGAGATCGTCGGCGAACAGCTCGACGGTATAGGGACCCGGCGGCTTATCAGATTTGCCGTGACCGCGGCAGTCGTAGACCAGGATATCGGCGTCCTTCCGCAGGAGGTCGGCAGCCCGCGACCAGAAATTTCCGTCCATCGCCAGGGAATGCACCAGAACCAGACGGAAATTTTTCGTCCTGCCCGCGAGGAGGCGGTAGGCCAGGCGGCATCCATCGCGGGCGATCGCGCTCCTCGACGTGCCATTTCCGGGACGCGTCGGTTGGGTCCTGCTGTTGCTGTCGGTCATGATTGTCCTGAACGATTACTCGGAAGCGAAATAAGGAATTCTCGGCGGCCGCTCACGCACCGTCATCGCCGGCGATCTCGCTCTGCCACGGCGCGACCCAGCGTTCGATGAGGGTGACGATATGGGTCAGCACGACCGCGAGGACCATGATGACGATGATGGGGACCAGCATGTCCGCCGTTCGGAAGCTGTTGGCTGCCTTGATGATCGTGCCGCCGAGACCCGTGATGGCGGTAAGGAACTCGGCGATCACCATCGCGATCACCGCCTTGCCGATGCCAAGCCGCAAGCCGGCCATGATGTACGGCAGGACAGCAGGCAGGACGATCTCGTTCATGATGGTAGATTGCGAGGCACAGAACGCCGTCCCGACCTCGACCAGCGACTTGGGAACGGCACGGACGCCGGCCCAGGTGTTGATGCAGATCGGGAAGAAGGTGAGCAGGAAGATGATCACCATCTTGACCATGAAGCCGAGGCCGAACCAGATCATGAGCAGCGGCACGAGGGCGATCAGCGGGGTCGAATAGCCGGCCGTGACGTAGATGCCGAGGGCCGCGCGCACCACCCGATAGCGACCGAGCAGCAGCCCGGCCGGCACGCCGACGACGGCCGCCAGGAGATATCCCGCGAGGAACGGCTGCATGCTGGACCACAGCGCCTTGGACAATTGCCCGGAGGCCGCCATCCTCTCGCCGGCAGCCAGGATCGCGCTAGGATAGGATGCGAAGAGCGGGTCGATCCACGGCCCCGCTGCCTGCCAGATCCCGAGGACCGCGACGAGCGAGACGGTGGTGATCGCCCAGTCGGGGACATGCCAGCCAGCCTTCGTTCGCGACCGCGCCAGATAGGCATCGACCCGGTCGACCGCGCGCTGCTCGCTGCTGATGGCCATCATCGATCCTTACGCTATAGCCGTCGCCGTCAACGAGCCGGCGTCGTGCAACGCTTCCCAGATCACGGTCCGCTTGGTGACGAATTCGTGGCTCGTCCGGATCGCGCGGATATCGCGCCGCGGCCGCTCGATCGCGACCGGGATGATTTCTCGGATCCGTCCGGCGCACATGACGACAATCCGATCGGCGAGCAGGACGGCCTCGTCGATATCGTGGGTGACGAAGATCACCGTCTTTTTGGTCCGCTCATGGATCGACAGGACCTCCATCTGCAGCGCCTCGCGGGTCTGTGAATCGAGCGCGCCGAAGGGTTCGTCCATCAGCAGGACGTCGGGATCGATCGCCAGGGCGCGGGCGATGCCAACGCGTTGCTTCATGCCGCCGGACAATTGGTAGGGCCGCCGGTCCCTGGCCCGCGCCAGTCCGACGAGATCGAGGTAGCGACCCGCGGTCCGATCCTGATCCACCTTCGTCAGGCCCTTTGCAGCGAGCGCGAACTTTATGTTCTCGATGGCGGTCTTCCACGGCAGGAGCTCGGCGTGCTGGAACACCATGCCGCGATCATGGCCGCAGCCGTGAACGGGCTTGTCACCGACGACGACGCTGCCGCTGGTCGCCGTCTCCAGCCCCATGAGGATGCGCAGCGCCGTCGTCTTGCCGCAGCCGCTCGGCCCCGCCAATGCGACGATCTCGCCTTGCCCCACGGAGAACGAGACGTCGTCGAGCGCGCGCATCGCCTGTACGGAGCCGCCGACGCTCACGTCGAAGGTCTTCGAAACGTTCTCGAACCGCACGCTCGCCGTCGCGTCGCTCATCCCGGCTCCCATTACTATTGCTGCAGCCGCTTCAAGGCGCCCTGGCGCGGACCGTCGTCGATGAAAGCGGTCACATCCTGGCTCTTGTCGATCGTCTGGTGGCGCGCCAGCATGTCCTCGAGCCATTGCAGCTTATCGACGGGCATCGCCAGGGTGGGCGCGAGGTTCTTTTGGCGGACCGCCTCGTCGTAGATGAACTCCGGGCTCGGATCGTCCGTCGGGAGATTGGCCGTCTGCCGAGCCAAGGCGCCGGTCTCGTCGCGGTGGGCCATCGCGTAGGCGATGCCGTCCATGTTGGCGGCGAGAAAGCGTTCCAGCGCGTCGCGGTGGGACGTCAGCAGCTTGCCGGACGTCACGATGCAATTTCGGGCAAAATTGGGCGTCACATCATGCGCGCGAGCGAGGATGTTGAGGCCGCGCTTCGCCGCCTCCGGCTCGAACTCGCTCGAGGTCGCGGTCGCCTCGACGACCCCGGTCATCAGGGCACGAAACCGATCGGCGCCGCCGCCCGCGTTTGCAAAGACGACATGATCGGCCAGCACACCGTTCGCGCCAATGACCTCGAGCACGAAGAGATCCGGCATCGAGCCCGGTCCCGAAACGCCGACGCTCTTGCCGTCGAGGTCGGCGACGGTCTTCACGTCCGGCGCGCCGTAGAGCGTGTAGGTCGCACCCGGCCAGTTGCAGCCGACGAATTTGATGTCGGCGCCATGCGACATTGCCGTCAGGGCGACGGCCGGTGATGTCGTGAACGCCTGGAGGTAGCCGGAGATCAACCCCTTCAGCGGAGTTGTGCTGCTGGCGAACTCGACCATGTCGATGGTGAGATCGTATTTCGGGCCGAAGCGGGCCGGCATGAAGAGAATACCGGCATCACCCTTGGCCTCGACGACGCCGTATCGCCAGCTCTCTGCGGCGACTGCCGGCGAATTTCCAGCGACACGCGCCGCGATAGTGCCCGCGGCGATCGCCATGGTTATCGTCGCGGCAAACCGTCCGGACGGGCGATCGAGCATGATTAGAGTCCTCCCGGTCCATTTTGCCGCCCTTTGCCGTCTTCCTCGCGTCCGCGGAGCCCCGGCATGGGACGAATCATTGTCATATTGTATGACAAACCTGGAAGGCGTCAAACGGTTAATTTCGCCCTATTCGGTTTCGGCCGACTTACCCTTTGATGGCCGCTACGATGTTTTTTGACAATATGAAGTTTGTCATACAATATGATAATCCGTCAGCGCGCTCGGCATGCTCTGCGACAGGAGTCGCAGCGTTTAGACACGGCGGCGCGCAACGGGGGGAACGTTTCGTGATCGGTCGCGCTTGCAGACAACCGGTCGTTGCCGCTGCCGCTTTCGGCCCGGTCGCCATCGCATCTCCTGGATACGCCGCCGAACCGACCGACGCCCCGCCGCTCAGGATCGCCAAGGAAGGCTATGTATTCGCCGGCGGCCGCTACAACACTGCTATTCCCGGCGATCCCGCGAGCGGCCGCCTCTACGCAGAGTTCCAAGTGCCGGAGAAGCTGCGGCAGCCCTACCCATCGTGATGTGGCATGGCGGCGGCCAGACCGGAACCGACTATACGGCGACGCCCGACGGCCGCCAGGCTGGCAGCAGTTCTTCCTCCGCCGCGGTTATGCCGTCTACGTCGTGGACCAGCATAACAACAGGAGGACGTCGGCGGTGACCAGCGAGACGCAACCGAGGACAATGGAACCGGCTCTCTTCGAGGTCGGCGTCCACGACCGGCTGCCGGCCTCGCAGTTTTTCCTGCTGGGGCTGCAGAACGTGTTCGGCATGACCGGTATGTTCGTCTTCCCCGGCATCCTCGGTCGCGGCTTCAATCTGCCGGCCGAACAGATTGCCTATCTCTACGGCATGACGTTCATCGTCTGCGGCATCATCACGATCCTCCAGTCAGTGCTGCTGCTACGGCTGCCGATCGTGCAGGGACCCTACGCCGGCAGCTTCGCGGCGCTGCTGGCGGTCGGCCATGTGCCGGCCGGTGGCCTCGGCGCGGCTTACGGGTCCTTCTTCATCGCCTCGATTATCTGGTGCTTCCTGACGATCCCGATCCGTGGCCGGAGCGCCGTCGGATTCTTCGCCCGCTATCTGCGGGCGCCGATCATCTCCGGCATGGTCGTGATGCTGATCATGATTCAGATCGCCAACGTCGCCTTGCCCAACTGGATCGGGGCGCGCACCAGTCCCGGCTTCCCGTTCGTCAATCTGTTCGCCGGGGCGGTCGCCGTCGCCTGCATCATCGCCGTCATGCTGTGGGGTGGACGGCTGCGCCGCGGTGCCATCCTCATCGGCCTCGCCGCCGGCACGCTCTGCTACGCCTTGGTCAAGCCGCTCTCGCTGGCGGCTGTCGCCGCCGCGCCGTTGTTCGTCACGCCGCAGGTCTTCCCGTTCGGCTTCGCCGTCCAGCCGGATCTCGTCATCGTCTTCCTGCTGGTGCTGCTTCCCGCCGGGATGGGCTCGATGGCGCTCTACCAGACGGTGGCCGACTGGGGCGGCGAGACGTTGACTCCTGGGCGCATGTCAGAGGGTATTTTCGGCGTCGCGCTCGGTTCCGTCGTCGCCGGCATCTTCGGCGGGTTCAGCACGATCGTCTATCCGGACAATATCGGCATGCTGCGCGCGACGCGGGTGGGCTCGCGCTACGCGACTCTCGCGGCGGGCATCCTGCTCATCGTCCTCGGCGGCTTCGTCAAATTCGACATGCTGCTGGTACTGGTGCCCCTTCCCGTGATCTCCGCCGCCGCGACCCTGCTCTTCGGCATCGTCTTCATGCACGGCATCCATATTCTGTCTCAGGTCGAATGGGACGACATTCTGTCTCAGGTCGAATGGGACGACCGGCGGCTGATTGCCGCGGGACTTGCGTTCCTGGTCGGCCTTGGCGGTCTGTTCATCGCACCCGACGTGATGCAGGCGATGCCGTTGATGCTGCAATTGCTGCTGCAACAGCCGGTGATCTCCGGCGGTCTAACCCTCGTCATCCTGAATTCGTTGCTTTGCTCAACGCCCCCCAGCTACGTTTAACTGACGGCGTTCGCCGGCTTTGAACGAAACATCCGCGCGCTCCTTGCCTTCGATAAGCTCGACAGACTCGCCGCGGGGCTGGGCCAGCAGCATCGTCAAGGCCAAGCTCACGACGGAGAAGGCTCGGCTTTAATCCTGGTTCTTGGGGATCAGGCTCCGGTCGGCGAGCAGCGCGAAATGCGATTTACAGCGCTCGTCGGTCATCGCGCCGATGCCGAGCCGCGCAGTCTCCTCGACGATCCCGGCGCTTTTCAGCGTCTTCACCGCATAGGCGATCAACTCGTCCGTATTGTCGGGATTATCCGCCTTGATTAGCGCCGTCCCCGGCCCCGGGTTGTCGAGGAACTCGATCCAGCCACGGATCGAGGCATTGACGAAGCATTGAATAGCATCGGGCGCAGTATCGATCAGGTTCTGCGAGGCGATCGCGATCGAGGAGTAGGAGACGTAGCCGAGATCGGCGAGCAGGAACGTCTTCGGCGCGACGCCGGTCTCGTGCAGCACGAGGAACGGCTCGTTGGTGATGAGGCCCCGCTGCATCGCGCCCTGGTCGACGAGATAGGGGCCGAGCTGGCCGATGTAGCTGCGGTCTGATTGTCCGCGAGGCCGAACTTCGCACGCAGGAATGCTCAGAAGGTGGTGCGCGACGAGACGCCGATCATCACCGGCTTGCCGCACATGTCTTCGATCGTCTCGATGCCGTTGCCGGCATGCGTCATGTTCTTCTGAAACGCCGCCATGACGGCGCGGGCGGGAATGACGCGGGGCCGATTTGCGTCCCATCAGGCGTCGGCTAAGCGATGTTTTGGCACAACTCTTGGCTGAGCAGGCGTAGCTCGCGTTGGCCACGGCGTGTTCCCTTTTCAAGGCGGCCGGTGACGTCGACCATCACCACCATGCCATGGCCTCGAAGCTTCTCCAGAAGCTTCGGCACACTGTCCGACACCGCCGGCAGGACCGCACCGGATGGTGCTGCGATCGGCGGCGACTGTGACGGACCTACGGAACGTCCGAAGCGACGCTGTACGAGATCAGCCACCTTCACGCCAGCCTCCTGCTCGCGCAATCCCTTGAACTCCGAATGGATCGCAGAGTTCTCGGAACGAGCGGGCCGCGGGCGCATGACCCGCCGCCCGCCCGATCTCAGCGCTTCAGTGGATCGGCGGCCGCGACGAAACTGTTGTCGAAGCCAGCTTCCGGATTATCGGCCTTGGCGAGTGCTCCCTGGGCGACCAGCGTCTCGGTCGTCGCGGCCCACCCCGCTTTGCTGATCGATCCGATGCCATTGGCCTTACTGCCGGCGCTTAAGAAGGTGTCGTCGAGATCGGCCTGCAATTGCTCACGCAGAACCTGCCTCTTGTCGGCGAATTCCGGCACTGCCTTCACCGTGATGGCGACCGCTTCGTCCGGGTTCTCGATCACGTCACGGAATGCCTGGAGATAGGCCGCGACGAAGCGCTTGACGAGATCCGGCTGCTTGGCGATCAGCGCCTCCGAGGTAAAGACCCCCGAGCCGTAAGCGTTGAAGCCAAAATTCGCGCCTTGCAGGATCGACAGTGAGCCCTTGCCGCCCGCCTTGGCCTCGAGCTCCGGCACCTCCGCATCGAGATACCCCGGCACTGCTTCGACCCGGCCGAGCAGCAGATAACTCTCATAGGGGGGCGAGACGGTGCTTTCCTTGATATCCGCTTCCGCGAGCCCGTTCGCCTTCAGCAGCGCCTTGAGGAAGACGTAGGTCGACCCGGCCGGATGCACCCCGATGTTTCGCCCCTTCAAGTCGGCAACCGATTTCAGCTGCAGGGTCTTGGCGAGCGAAATCATCGCGAGCGGGCTCTTCTGGTTGGCCGCAACGATCGCCACCACGGGAACGCCTTGCGAGCGCGAGACCTGCAGCGTCGGCAGGTCGCCGAAGCCGAACTCGGCATTGCCGTTGCCGACGAGACGCAGCGCGTCGGGCGTGCCCGTGCCCTTGCGGATCGCCGTCACCTCGATGCCGTTCTTGGCGAAGTACCCCTTTTCCTTAGCCACAAAGAACATCGCGTGATCGCCGCGAACGATCCAGTCGAGCTGGATGCCGATCTGGTCGGCAGCCTGACCCGACCCGGCTGGCAGCCAGGCGGCACCGGCAAGAATGAGGACTGCGGCTATCCTGCAAAACCTCGAACGCGACATCATCTCTCTGCCTCTCCCGTCAAGTTGCCCGAAGCACGCCCCTTCGCCGACGGTTTGTCAGCGATGGCCCCTCTCGTAGCGCGGCACCCAGGACACGAAGCGTCGCTCGGCGAGTTCCACCACGTAGAAGAAGACGACGCCGAGCACCGAGACCTCGAGCAGCGCCGCGAAGACGAGGGGCGTGTCGAGCTGGGTCGAGGCGAATTGGATCATGTAGCCGAGACCGGCCGAAGCGCCGGCGAACTCACCGACGACAGCGCCGATCACGCTGAAGGTGATGGCGATTTTGAGGCCGGACATGAGATGCGGCAGCGAGTGCGGGATCTGAACCCGCCGCAGGATCTCGGTCCGCCCGGCGCCGACCGATCGCATCAGGGCCACCAGCGACGGATCGATCGACTGCAGCCCGGCCAACATGTCGAGCGCTACCGGAAAGAAGGCGATGACTACAATCAGCATGATCTTGGGTGCGAGATCATAGCCGAACCAAAGGATGAAGATCGGCGCCAGCGCCACCTTGGGCACGGTCTGAAAAAGCACGACCAGCGGATAGAGCGCACGGCCGAATCGATCGAACCGGGCGATCACGAGCGCGACGGCGATCCCGGTGATGGCCGAGAAGAAAAAGCCGAGCAGGACCTCGCCGCCCGTGATCCATGCGGCGTCGAGAAGCTGGGTCTGCTTTGCGGCGAGGGTCCGGAAGACGGCGCTCGGCGCCGGCACGACGAAGGCGGACACCTGCAGCAGGCGGATCAGCGCCTCCCAGGCGACGAGGACCGCCGCGAGGAGCGCCAGTGTCGGCCAATTATCGGCCGCGGCCGATGCGAGCCCTGCCGACAGGCTGCGGCCCGGGCCTTCCGATACGCCCGCCGCATTGCCCGCTTCATCCGTCGCCGCTTGCCCGCTCATCGTTCGGCCTTGCCGGCGCCGTCGGCACGGCCCGGTTTGCCTTGCCGATGGCCCGTCCGATGACCTTCCTTGAGAAGCCGGCGCAGACGCAGCTCGGCGTGCGCGAAGGCGGGCTCGGCATAGGTGTCCTCGTTGCGCGGATAGCCGAGCGGGACAGCCATGGTCTCGATGATCCGCGCCGGGTTGGTTGCCATGACATGGACCTCGCGCGAGAGAAACACCGCCTCGTCGATCGAATGGGTGACGAGAACGATGGTCTTGCCGGTGCGCTCCCAGATTTCCAGGAGGAACGCGGTCATCTCCTCGCGCGTGATGGCATCGAGCGCGCCGAAGGGCTCGTCCATCATCAGGACCTCGGGATCGAGCGCCAGCGCGCGAGCGATCGCGACGCGCTGCCGCATGCCGCCGGAGAGCTGCGCCGGTCGCAGCTCCGCTGCGTGCTCGAGCCCGACGAGGCGCAGCATCTCGCGCGCCCGGTCCCGCACCTCGCGACGCGGCCGCGACTTGTCGGCGACATCGAGAAGGAAGCTCACGTTGTCGAGCGCATTTTTCCAGGGCAGCAGGGTGGCGTCCTGGAAGACCAAGCCGATCAGCCGCCGCGCGCTCGCCTGGACCGGATGCATGCCGGCGACCTGGACCTCGCCCTCGCTCGGTGTGATCAGGCCGGCCAACACCTGAAGCAGCGTGCTCTTGCCGCAACCGGAGGGGCCGATCAGCGAGACGAAGCCGCCCTTGGGCACGCTGAGATTGATGTTGCTCAAGACGCGCACGCGCCGGTGTGAGCGACGCACCGGAAACTCGACGGCGATCCCCACCGCATGGATATGCGGGCGAACGACGGCAGCAGACGCCGTTTCAGCGCCCGGGCGTTCGCCGATCACAGCCGCTGCGGTGGTCGCCTCGGAGGTCATCGACGCCGCTCAGTTCGCCGCCGTCGCCTTGACGAAGGCCGGGCGTTCGCGGAGCCGATCGAGCCAAGCCTCGATCGCCGGCAATTTCGGCAGGTCGAGGGGAAAGGCGATGCAGCGGATCGCAATCGGCGCCAAAGCGATATCGGCGACGCTGAAGTCGCCGCCCGCGACCCAGGCGTTCTTGGCGAGCTGGCCCTCGAGGATCTTGAGCTCGGCGGCGATCTCCTGACCGACCGCCGCCTTGCGTTCCGCCGCGTCCTTCTTCGCCTCGCGGAAGCCCACGAGGTAGACCGGATTGAGCGCCGCTAGAGTCCAATCCATCCAGCGCTCGACATAGGTCCGGGCGGCGGGATCGGCGGGATACAGCCCGCTCTTCTCACGCGCCGCCACGTAGCGCAGGATCGTGTGCGACTCCCAGATCACGAGATCGCCGTCGATCAGCGTCGGCACCTTGTTGGTCGGGTTGAGTCCCAGATATTCCGGCGTGCCGGTATTGTTGAAGATGCGCCCGTAATCCTCGCGCTCGTAGCGAGTACCGAGCTCCTCGAGGAGGAAAAGGATCTTTTGCACGTTGCCGGAAGTTGCGCGGCCGAGCAGGCGAAGCATTAGACGGCTCCCTTCAATGGACGATAGGCGATGCATTCGATTTCGATGCGCGTGCTGATGACGGCGCGCGCCTCCACCGTGGTGCGCGCGAGCCGGCCCTCCGGGAAATATTCCTTGAAGACGCCGTTGTAGCGGCCGAAGTCACGGGCATCCTCGAGGTAGGTCGTCACCTTGACGACGTCCTCGAGACCGCAGCCGGCCGCGTTGAGGACGCGGCGCACCGCCTCGATCGTCGCGCGCGTCTCCTCCTCGATCGTGCCGCCGCACATCATGCCGTCGGCGTCCTTGCCGACCTGGCCGGAGACGAAGACGAAGTCGCCGGCGCGCACCGCCGGATGGAAGGGCAGGTTGGGGTTCTTCGGTCCAAAGGCTTGAATGCCGTCATTGCTCATGATCGTTTCGCTTCCGGTCGGCTCAGGAGGGGAAGAGTTCGACGATGTAGGTACCGTGCTGGCGATCGGTCAGGTAGCAGAGGCCGCGCGCGTCCATGGTGACGTCGTTCGACGAGACGCGGTCGCAGCCGGTGGGCGGTACCGGCTCGAAGGAGGCGACCTCCGTGGGCACGAAGGGATCGCTCAGGTCGAGGACCCGCAGCCCCTGGGCGAACCAGGCGAAGGGAAGCGTGGTGCCGCTGAAGCGTTCCGACGGCTGATGACAGCCGGTCATCGGCGGCTGCGGCGCGCCATCGGGATCGATGCCCGGAACCTGAAACGTGGCGATCGGCATCGGCTGACGCTCATCGCTGATGTCGTAGATCCAGGTGAAAGAAGGCGGCGACGGCCGAAGCTTGGCGACGTCCTCGTCTGCCACGACCATGATGCGCCGGCCTTTCACCATCCCCGGGAAGGGTAGGCAGGTATGGGTGGGGTGAGGATGCGCCGGGCTCGAGTTGACCGCCGAGACGAGCTTCGGATTGGCGAGATCGGCGATATCGAGGATGAAGAACCCGTGATGCCAGTACGAGACGTAGAGCCGGTCGCCCATGCGCAGCGGGTGATGGCAGCGGGGCTTGACGTAGTCGTCCCAGGGGTACTCCTCGCCGGCGGCGACGTTCTGGCCCGGGATCCACCAGGCGCCGACTTCGGCCGGGCGCGCCGGATCGGCAAGGTCGAGGATCTTGACGATGTTGCCGACGAAGCCCTCCGCGGTCGGCGACAGATAGGCGTAGCGCCCGTCGAAATCGTAGCGGTGCACGCCGCTGCCGGCGGTGCCCCACTTGGTGATGAGCTTGGGTGCCGAAGGGTTCGAGACGTCGTAGATGCCGAGCCCGCCGCCGAATTCCGGGTTCCCTTGGCCGAGCCGCTCATGATTGACGATCATGATCCCGTCCTGCACGCGCACCTTATGGGAATGCCAGCCGGGCGGCATCTCCACCATCGCAAGGAGGCGCGGGTTGGCCGGGTCGGCGACGTCGTAGATCGAGGTGCCGGCCGGGGGTCGCATATGCGCGATGAAGAGGGTCGTGCCGTCGACCCAGACCTGGCCGCCACCGGGGCAGTCGATATGAGCGACGAGCCGCGAGTTGCGGGCGCGCCTGGTGATCTCGGTCGTCGCTGAATTCATATTGCTCGTCGCTCACGCCTTGGTGCCGCCGCCCCGTGATGGCGGGGCGGCACAGTGGAGATAAATTCGCTCAGGCGAGCCGGACGATCTCGCCGGCGGCGGTGCGGCCGAGCCGCTTCAGAAGCCCGAAAGCCTTGAGCGCAGGCTCGTCGCTCGCGATGAACAGGATGGCGGGCTCCGTCTCGCTCGCATTGCCGTGCTCGACCCAGGTACCCGCCGGCACGGCGAGCGCATCGAACGGTGCCCAGTCGAAGCGCTTGCCGTCGATGATGCTGTAGCCCCTGCCCTCGAAGGGTGCCACCACGAGGCTTGCGGTCTGGCTCAAGGGCAGCGTGCGCTCGCCCGGCCGCAGCATCTGCATGAAGAAGGTCATGGTCTTGAAGACCGGACCGCCAAGGACCGGGTCGACATATTCGATGGCGAGTCCTTCGTGAAGGCTGCCGTCCCAGTCGCGATGCTTCTCCAGCAATTCCCGCATCGGCTCGTAGCGGTAGACGAACATCGGGGAGCTGTCGCCCTCGCCGCGTCGATGGTCGAGGAAGCGCGGCCGGTATCCGCCCGCGCCATAGGCCCGGGCGGAATAATCGCTCGGGAAGCGTGAAGTCTGCCGCGTCGCGGGTTCGTTGCCCTCGCGATAATCGTGCTCGAAGCTGAGGGCATTCAGGTGCTCGACCAGCGGCAGATCGAGGATCGACAGATTGACGGCCGGCACGTCGCCGAGGTTGCCGTGGTTGTGCCAAGTGTCACGTGGCGTCAGCACCAGGTCGCCGGGGCCGAAAGTGATGTCCTCGCCCTCCACGCCAGTGAAGTTCAGGGTGCCCGTTAGGCCGAGGCGAACGGCGCTTGCCGTATGGCGGTGCGGCGGCATGACCTCGTTCGGATCATTCAGCCGGTAGGCGGTATAGAGCGTCGACACCGTCGCGCGGCGAGGCGCGAGGGTCGGATTGACCAGGACGACCGAGCGCCGCTCCGAATCCGTCATGGTGATGAGCTCGGCCGAGCGCCGGAGGATCGGCTCGAGGCCCTCGGCATAGCTCCAGTGATACGGGATCGCGGTGGGTGCGCCGCGCACTTGCCTGTCTTCGTCGTGGTCGGTCTCGGCCGTGGTCGCCCAATAACCGACGAGATGCTTCTCGCGCATCTCGTCGTAGAGCGCCTTCAATGCCGCGTCCCGATTGGATGGCGCCCTTGACGCTTCCACGACGTCGCTCATCGAGCCTCTCCCGTTGATGAACTCAAGGCTGACCCGTCTTCAGCCGAAGCGCGTTTGATGTACCGACGCAACTCGACCACGCTCAACCATCCTTGTCAACCATGATTATGGTTGCCATATTATGGTTGGACTCAGTGGTTGTCCTTGCCAGCAGTGGCCGGCCATGGCATCGCTCGGGGGCAGCCGTTCAAGGAAGCGTGCGAATGCCAAGCCAAACCAAATCCGCAAACTCGGTCCGGCAGAGCCGCGGGGCCATGTCGAGACCCGCGGTGGTCTCGACGCTGCATGACGCGGATCCGGGAATCGAGCGCATCCTCGAATCGGTCCGTGCCCTTACCACGGCCGGCGGCCCGCTGCCCTCGGAACGCGCCTTGGCGGCACAGCTCGACGTAAAGCGCCACCAACTGCGGCGGGCGCTCGAGCGGCTCCGCGAGAGCGGCGAGATCGCGACACCGCCGCTGCGGCGCGGCGGCCCCCGCAGCGGTATCGGCCGGGACGAGGCCCTCGTGCGCAGCACCAACCCGGTCGAGGTGATCGAGCTGCGCATCATGCTGGAGCCGGCCCTTGCCCGGCTCGCCGCGCTTCGCGCCACCCCCTTCGACATCACGCGCCTGGAGCGCGCCGCAACGACGCCGGCCGGCATGGATGGCGGTACCGCCGACCTTGTCTTCCACAAGCTTTTGGCGGCAAGCGCACGCAACGGTCTGGCCGAGGAGTTCTACGCCCTGCTGCGCAAGGTCGGCACCGATGCGCGGCTGCGCGTCGGTGTCAGCAATCCGGGCTGCCCGCAGCGGCTGCAGCAACGTGACGCGGAGCATCGCGCCGTGGTCGCCGCCATCGCCGCTCGCGATCCCGACGGCGCCGAACGGGCGATGCGCGAGCATCTCGCCGCCGTGCAGCGCCGCGTACTCGAGGGTATGTCGCCCGGCGCGTCGGCGGCCTGACCGCCACCTCTTAGGGAAACAACGGATGCCATCCGCCGCCAAGGGCTACGACTACGTCATCGTCGGTGCCGGCTCAGCCGGCTGCGTCCTCGCCGGGCGCCTCACCGAGGATCCTGCCGTCAAGGTCCTGCTGCTCGAGGCCGGCGGGTGGGACCGCGACCCGTGGATTCACATTCCCTTGGGCTGGGGCCAGATCCTGCAGAAGCGACTGCACGACTGGATGTATTTCGCCGAGCCGGAGCCGAGCGTCGATGGCCGCGCCGTCGAATGCGCCCGCGGCAAGGTCGTCGGCGGCTCCTCCTCGACGAACGCCATGGCCTACGTCCGCGGACACCGCAGCGACTACGACGCGTGGGCAGCTGCGGGGCTGGCCGATTGGTCCTACCGGCAAGTGCTGCCATACTTCCGCCGGCAGGAGAACTGGGAAGACGGGCCGAGCACCTATCGCGGCACCGGCGGCCCGCTCGCCGTGCAGCGCTGCCGCTATGCCGATCCCCTGCTGGAGGGCTTCACGGAGGCGGGGCTCGCCAGCGGTTATCCGTCGACCGACGACTACAATGCCGAGCGACAGGAAGGTTTCGGCACGCTGCAGATGACGATCCGCAACGGGCGGCGCTGCAGCGCCGCGACCGCCTATCTGCGGCCGGCCCTCGCCCGGCCCAATCTCACGGTCGAAGTCCGAGCGCTCGCGACGCGGATCGTCGTCGAGCGCGGACGGGCGCAGGGTATCGAGTACCTGCAGGACGGCCGGCGCCGCGTCGCCTATGCCGAGCGCGAGGTGCTGCTCGCGGGCGGCGTCATCAACTCGCCGCAGCTTCTCCTCCTCTCCGGGATCGGCGATCCTGCGGCGCTCGACGCGCTCGGCATCCCGGTCGTTGGCGACCTGCCGGCCGTCGGCCGCAACCTGCAGGACCATGTTTCCGTGGTCACGCTCTACGCCCGCACGGAGCCGGGCCCGTTCCGCCGCGCCATGCGCCTCGATCGCATCGCGCTCTCGCTGGGCAATGCCTATCTCTTCGGCAAGGGTTTCGCGGCGGATGTGCCGGGCGGGACCGTCGCCTTCGTCAAGAGCCGCGAGGATCTGCCGGTGCCCGACATCCAGATTCTGCTTACCGCGGCGCCGCTCGGCGCCGGGCCCTACTTGCCGCCGTTCAAGCAGCCCTTCGCCGACGGCTTCGCCTGCCGCATGGTGATGACCCGCCCGGAAAGCCGCGGCGTCGTCTCGCTCGCCTCGGCCGACCCGACTGTGGCGCCCCGCATCCGACAGAATTTCCTCGCGACTGAAGGTGACCGGCGAGCTGTGCGCGACGGTCTGCGCATCACGCGCCAGCTCGGCCGGCACCCTGCGATGCAGCGCTTCGCCGCTGCCGAGCTGGCGCCGGGCGCCGCCTGCGTCGACGACGAGGCGCTCAACGCCTTTATCCGCCGCACCGCGATCACGCTGCACCACCCGCTTGGCACTTGCCGGATGGGAGCCGCGAGGGATGAGAACGCCGTCGTCGATGCAGCGCTCCATGTCCGCGGCATCGAGCGGTTACGGGTCGTCGACGCCTCGGTCATCCCCGGCGCGATCGGCGGCAACATCAACGGGCCGGTGATCATGATTGCCGAGAAAGCGGCAGATCTAATCCGTGGCCGCGACGCACCCGCGCCGGCGTCGGTCTAAGCGTTCTGGCAAGAGAGCCCTTCTTGCGTTGCCTCTATCCTCGGCGGCGCGTAGCCAGCGAGTTCTGCTGCCATGACGAAGAGGAACTGCATCGAAAGCTGTTATCGATCGTCCGGCAGGAACCGGGGTTCTCGCACGAGCAATCGCATCGCGGCTTCCCGCGGACGTGCGCCTGATAGCGACCGCTCTCAATCAGCCGATGCTCAATCATGCATCGGTGCGGGAGAATATGATGGTCGGATCGAATGGAGACAGGCAGATGCCCTGGCGCTGCCGTTCGAGGATCGAAGCTTCGATGTCGTGGCCTGCCAGTTCGGCGTGATGTTCTTTCCCGGCAAGGTTCAGGGTTACCAGGAGGCGCGCCGGGTACTGAAGCCGGGCGGTCATTTCTTTTTCAATGTATGGGACCGAATTTCCGAGAACGATTTCGCCGTTGTGGTAACGCAAGCGCTGGCAGCACTCTTTCCGCACGATCCCCCTCGTTTTTTGGTCCGGATTCCCCACGGCTACCATGATGTCGAGCGAATCCGAGAGGAGCTGAATTCTGCGGGATTCACGAAGATCTCAGTCGAGGCCGTGGATAATCAAAGCAAGGCCGCCTCGCCACGCGATCCTGCGATCGCCTACTGCCAGGGGACGCCGCTGAGGAGCGAAATCGAGACTCGCGACGCATCGCTCCTGGAAGAGGCGACCAAACGGGCGGCCGATGCTTTGGCAGATCGATTCGGAAACGGTGCCGTCGAAGGCCGCACCCGGGCGTTCGTGGTCAGCGCCATCAGCTGATACGACGGCGCCCGTCCGTGGTCATTCGGTGAATGCGGCGAGATTGTCGAGGGTCGAATTCAAGCCCGTCTCATGATCCTCCGTGCTTATTCCCTTGGGGACGTTCTCGCAAAGGATCGTGACTTCGGTGCCTCCTGTGACGTCGGCCAGGGTCCATGTGATCGTCATCGGGCCGGCGAACGCAGGGTCCTGCGACTCGAACTCGGCCAGCTGCACGATGCGCTCGTCCGGGATTAGCTCCCCGAATCGCCCTTGGACGACGTCGGTGTGCTCCGAAGTCTTGCCGCGCGTCGAATGGTCGGGTGCGACATAGGTCAGGGACATTCGGTAGGTGCCCCCCTCTCGTGCGTCGAACACGTAAATGTGACCTTTCATGCCGCGCGGCGGAAGCCATGAGACGAGCGCCTCCGGGTTGATGAAGGCCTGATATATTGTTCGACGTGGCGCCTTGATGATCCTCGAGACGCAGGTCGTGCTCTCCTCGCCGGTTGCCATCGCGTATTCTCCTTGCAAACGTGGCAGTCGCGGAGCCCGCTGTCCTCATTGGAGAGAGATGATGTCCGAAGAAATCAACCATCCTCGCCGCCGTTTTTTGGGCACTGCGGCCATGACTATAGCAGCCGCCCAGTTCGCCATGATCGGTTCTGCGCATGCACAATCCAGCACGGCAAAGCCGGCGGATCTGCCGACGATCAAGCCGGGAACCAACACGTCCTTCGGCACGCTGAAGCAGATCGATGCCGGCCTCCTGAACGTCGGATACGCCGAAGCCGGCCCCGCGGACGGCCCCGCGGTCATTCTTCTGCATGGTTGGCCCTACGACATTCACAGCTTTGTCGATGTCGCCCCTATGCTGGCGTCGGCGGGGTATCGGGTCATCGTCCCGCATCTGCGCGGCTATGGCACGACGCGTTTTCTTTCAGGTGGCACGCTCCGCAACGGCCAGCAGTCGGTGGTCGCTCTCGACATCATCGCCTTGATGGACGCGCTCAAGATCCAGAAGGCAATCCTCGCCGGTTTTGACTGGGGGGCGCGGACGGCCGGCATCATCGCGGCGCTATGGCCGGAGCGCTGCAAGGCCCTGGTCTCCGTGAGCGGCTATCTGATGACCAACCTCGAAGACAGCAACCGCCCGTTGCCGCCGAAGGCCGAGCACGACTGGTGGTATCAGTATTATTTTGCTACGGAACGCGGCCGGGCGGGATATGATAAATACCGGCGCGATTTTGCGAAGCTCATCTGGGAGACGGCGTCGCCGAAGTGGTACTTCGACGAAGCCACGTTCGATCGCAGCGCAGCGTCCCTCGACAATCCGGACCACGTCGGCATCGTCATTCACAATTACCGCTGGCGGCTGAGCCTGGCTGCGGGCGAGCCGCAATACGAGGATCTGGAAAAGCGGCTTGCCGCAGGTCCGGTGATCAACGTGCCGACGATCACCCTCGAAGGCGACGCCAATGGCGCGCCGCACCCGGATCCCGCATCCTATCGCAACAAATTCTCGGGCAGATATGCGCACCGGACCATCGATGGCGGCATCGGCCACAATCTGCCGCAGGAAGCCCCGCAGGCCTTCGCCCAAGCAGTGGTCGAAGTCGACGGATACTGATCGGCGCCAGCCTGTTCGGGCTTACTCTTCGGCCCCCTTATCGTGCTACCCAGAGCAGCCCGAGCAACGGGACGATCACGGCGGTCAGCAGTCCGTTGAGGCCGATCCCGAGCGCGGCGAAGGCTGCGGCGAGGCCGTTGAGCGGCGCCACCTGCGCCGCCGCGACGCCACTGCCGGCGACGCCGGCCGCAAAGCCGTGCGCGCGCCAATCGTCGACGCGCAGCCAGCGAAGCACCGTCCCGCCGACGACCGCGGCGACGATGCCGCCGGCAATCGCCAGAGCGGCGGTGAGCGCCGGCAGCCCGCCGGCCTCTTGCGCGAGCGCCAGGGCGATCGGTGTCGTGACACCCTTCGGCGCCATCGAAAAGGCAGTGGCCCTGTCGCCGCCGAGCAGCCAGACGACCGCAACGCCGCTCACGGTCGAGGTCAGGGACCCGGCGAGGAGCGCCAGGCCGACACCGTGAAAGCTGCGGCGCACATGGCGAAGATTAGCTGCGAGCGGCACCGCAAGCGCGACCGTGGCGGGACCGAGCAGGAAATTGATGAATTGCGCACCGGCGAAATAGGTCGCGTAGGGCGTGCCGGTGGATTCGAGCAACACTGCCACCGCGGCGATCGCGATCAGGACCGGATGCGCCAGGGGCGAATTCCGACACGCTCGCTGAATTATCTGGCCGAACGCGTAAGCGACGATCGTGGCGGCAAGCCAAAGCAGAGGCGTCGTCGCCAGCGGCGTCCAGACCGTCAGCAAGGCCGCTTCCATCAACGGGCTTCCCGGTGATGCGCCGCTGCCGGCAGGGTTCGACGCCTCGTCTCGACGAAGCGCGAGACGTGATGCATCACGAGACCGGTCGCCGCGAGGCCCAGCACCGTCGAGACGAGGAGACCGGCCAGGATCGGAAGCCATTGCTGCCGTAGCACCGCCAGCTCGGCGATGACGCCGACCCCCGCAGGAACGAAGAGCAACCCCATCTGAGCGATCAGCCCGTTCGCCGTCCGGACGAGCGGCGATCCGATCTCCGTCGGGGCCTTATGCCCGTCACCGCGCACGACGAGCGCGGTGACGAGCAGGAACATCCCGACCAACGGCCCTGGCAAGGGAAGGTGAAGGATCTGGCGCAGCACCTCGCCGACGAGCTGGAAGCCGATAAGGATGGCCAAGGCGAAACGCATGGCGGTGCCTTTCAAGGCTCGGACTGTGGCGGCGCGCTCAACCCGGCATCAGAGGCCGCGAGCAGCCCCAAGGCGGACCAGTCGAGCCCTGCCCAACCCCGTGCCGCCATGGCGACGAGGCGGTCGTGAACCAGGCTGGCGACCGGCATCGGCACGGCGAGCGTCTTCGCCTCGGCGAGCGCGAGGCGCAAATCCTTGACCGCAAGCGGCGCGGTCATCCCGGGCGGGTCGTAGCGTTCCTCGACGATCTTGCCGCCGTAGGCCTTGTGAACGCGGCCATCGAACAGCGAGCCGGTCAGGACATCGAAGGCGAGATGCCGGTCGATGCCCGCCTTGCGGAGCAGGGCGAAGACTTCCCCCATGCTTTGAAGCGTCGCGGCCGTCAGCACGTTGCCGGCAAGCTTCATGACATTCGCCAACCCGGCGTCGTCGCCGATCACGAAGATGCGGCGACCGAGCCGTTCGAGCACCGGCCGCACGCGCTCGAGCGCGTCGGGCCGGCCAGCCGCCAGCACGAACAGCTGCTGCGTCCGCGCGAGGTCGGGATTTCCAAGGACCGGCGCGGCGACATAGCCCTGCGCGTGCTCCGCATGGAGGCCGGCAAGGCGCCGCGACAGATCGGGGCTGACCGTGCTCATCGAGACATGGACGGCGCCGGGAGCGAGGACGCCGGCGAGCCCATCGGGCGCCAGCACCACCGATTCCAGCGCCTCGTCGTCGGGCAGCGAGGTGATGACCACGTCGCAGGGCGCAAGGTCAACGAGCCGCGCCGCGGCGCGGGCGCCGTCGCGCTGCAAGGCCGGCGCCCGTTGCGGGTTGCGGTCGTAGGCGACGATCCGAATTCCCTCCGACAGCAGACTTTCCGCAAATGCCTGCCCCATGCGGCCGAGACCAACGATGCCGACGCAGCCTATGCGTGGGCGCATCGACTGTTGCGATATGGGTAAGGATTCCAGTGAAGCCACGGCTAAACTCCCGCCTTAATAGGGGTGCAGCCCATTACGTGACGAGGAGGTGTTGCCTTCGGAATAGCTCTGACCGAAAATCATTCTTGCAAAAATGGGCTCAATAGCAGGAGCGCAACGTGGACTATTTCGCCGGCATGCGCGCTTTCGCGCGCGCCGTGGAGCTCGGCAGCTTTTCCAAGGCTGCCGCCGAGGAGGGCGTGAAGGTTTCCACGGTCTCGCGCTACGTGACAGCGCTCGAGGCCGATCTGGGGGCCGCGCTTTTCAATCGCTCGACCCGTCGCTTGCATCTGACCGAGGTCGGCGCCGGATTCTACAAGGATGCCGTGCGGATCCTCGCCGACGTGGCGGACGCACGACTGGCCGCAAGCTCGCTGAACGCGCGGCCGCAAGGGCTGTTGCGGATCAATATCCCCGGCGCTTTCGGCCGGCGTCACGTCGTCCCCCACCTGCGGGATTTCCTGGTCGCGTATCCCGACATTGCGATCGATGCGACCTTGACGGACGAGACGGTCGACCTGATCGCGAGCGGCGCCGATCTTGCCGTGCGCATCGGCGCGCTCACCGACTCCAGCCTCGTCGCCAAAGGTCTGGCACCACAGCATCGCGCCTTGGTCGCCAGCCCGGAATACCTCACCGGACAGCGGCCGATCAGCGAGCCCGCCGACCTCGAAGACCACGAGTGTCTCAGTTTTGCGTTGCAGCCCAAACAAGCATGGTATTTCCGTCGGCGCGATGCGACGACGGAGGAGCCGATCGAAGTTGCGGTGCGCGGGCGTTTACGCGCCAACGACTCCGAGGCGCTACTCGATACCGCCCTCGCGGGTCTCGGCGTTGCGCTGTTGCCGACTTGGCTCACGCGCGAGGCAATCGCTGCGGGCCGGCTCACCACCATTCTCCCTCCATGGGAGGCGCTGATCACGCCGGGACCGGCACGTGCGATCTGGGGCGTTTATGCGCCCAAGAAAGTGGTCTCGCCCAAGGTCCGGGCCTTCCTCGCGTTCCTCGAGCAACGCTTCGGAAAGCCGCCTTACTGGGACCGAAGCTGACAATAATCCGAGGTCGGAACATCCATTTCAACACCAACGAGGGATCGCGCATGAACCGCGGCGAACAGGGACCGTCGATCATCATCATCGGGGCGGGATTCGGGGGCATCGCGCTGGCGATCGCGCTGAAGAAGGCTGGCATCGAGTCATTTACGATCCTCGAACGGGCGAACGGCGTCGGGGGCGTCTGGCGCGACAATCGCTATCCCGGCGCGGCCTGCGACGTCGTCTCGCGGCTCTATTCCTATTCGTTCGACCGGGCGCATGAGTGGAGCACCGTCTTCGCGCAGCAGGCCGAGATCCTTGCCTATATCGAAGGCTGCGCCGAACGCCACGATCTCATGGGGCACATCCGCTTCGGCGTCGAAGTCGCGGGCGCCGCGTTCGGCGAGGCGAACGCGCGCTGGCGCGTCGCGACGGCTGCCGGGGAGGTCCTGGAGGCGCAGATCCTCGTCTCCGCCGTCGGCATCTTCAACCGCCCGATGATCCCGGATATCCCGGGACGGGCGACCTTCGCCGGCGCGCAGTTCCATTCGGCGCGGTGGGACCGCGACATCGCGCTTGCCGGCAAGACAGTCGCGGTCGTCGGCACCGGCGCGAGCGCCGTCCAGTTCGTTCCCAAGCTGGCCGCCTCGGCGGCGCGGCTGCACGTCTTCCAGCGCTCGCCGCAATATGTCCTGCCGAAGACGACCTTCCCCGGAAACTCGCCGTGGGACGCATGGCTGCAACGGCACAAGGGACTGCGCTGGCTGGCGCGGCTGAAGATCTTCCTGACTTTCGAACGGATGCTGTTCCGGCGCCAGTTCTTCCCGCAACTGCGCGAGAAGGGCGAGCAGGGTTTTCGCAACTTCCTCGCCGGGAAGATCGCCGACCCCGAGCTGCGTCGCAAGCTGACGCCCGAGTATCCGCTCGGCTGCAAACGCCTGCTCGTCTCGAACGAGTGGTACGACACGCTGATGCAGCCGCATGTCGAGGTCGTGGACACGCCGATCGATTCGATCGTGCCCGAGGGGATCCGGACGCGCGACGGCGCGATCCGGCGGGTCGATGCGATCGTCTACGGAACCGGCTTCCGGCTGACCGAGTCGGTGTCGCAGATGCGCATCACCGGCAGCGGCGGCCGCGACCTCAACGAGGCCTGGCGCGACGGCGCCGAGGCCTATCTCGGGATCACCGTCGCCGGCTTCCCGAATTTCTTTATGCTCTACGGCCCGCATACCAATGCCGCCTCCAGCATCGTCTTCATGTTGGAATGCCAGGCAGGGTATATCCTTCGCTGCATCCGCGCGATGCGGCACGCCAAGGCGCGAACGATGACCGTGCGCGAACCGGCGCAGCGCCGTTTCATCGATGCGGTGCAGGCGCGGCTGAGCCGGAGCGTCCCGGCGCAGGACAATTGCCTGACCTACTTCAAGACTGCGAGCGGCCGCATCACGACGCAATGGCCGGGCTACGCGACGGAATACCGTTGGCGGACTCGCCGGGTACGGACCGGCGACTACGAGTTCGGCTGAGGCCCCCTCCCCGTCAACGCCACAGCTCCTTCGAGGCGATCCGCGCCCCTTCGGCAAGGGCGCGGAACTTGGCCCAGACGATGCTCGTCGCGACGGTCTGGTGGTCGGCGGCGAAGGTCGCGAAGCCGCAGTCGGCGCCGGCAATGACGCGCTCGCGGCCGACGATGTCGGCGTACTGCTTGATGCGCTGCGCAATCAGCCGGGGATGCTCGACGAAATTCGTCGTCGAATCGATGACGCCGGGGATGAGGATCTTGTCGTCGGGAATCTTCAGGGCGGCGAGATCTTCCCATTCATGGGCGTGGCGCGGGTTGGCGCCTTCGAAGCTGATACCGCTGGGCCGCGCGCGGAAGCAGAGGTCGGCGAGCTTGGCCAACGCGATGTCATGGGTGTGCGGTCCCTCGTAATTGCCCCAGCAGAGATGCATCCGCATCGCCTCGGGCGGGATTTCGGCGGTCGCGTAGTTCAGCGCCTCGATGTTGCGGGCGGCGATGCGGAGGAACGCGTCGTCGCTGAGGGCGCGGTACTGGTTGTGCCGCGCCGAGGCGAGGTCCGGGCAATCGATCTGCAGCACGAAGCCGGCGCGATGGACGGCCTCGTACTCGGCCTTGAGCGCCTCTGCCAGCGCCTCGACATAGGCATCCTCGTCCTCGTAATACGTGTCGATGACGAATTTCGTCAGGACGCCGGGCGAGGCGCAGGTGACGAAGGCGTCGCGCGGCGAGGCGCGGTCGACGGCGTGGCGGAGATTGGCGAGGTCTTGCTCCAGCAATTTTCCGTCGCCGTAGCTGACGGGGCCGATGCAAGCGGGGACGATGGCCAGGTCGAAGGGCCGTGCCTGGCGCTCGGCGAAATCGGGATGCTCCTGCATGTCGGCGCCGGCCATGATCTCGCGCGAGCGGGTCGCCGCCTGGGGGTCGTCGCCGATGCCGGCGAGCCGGCCCTTGACGTAGAACGTATAGGACAGCTTGCTCGCCTCGCCGTCGTCGACGACGTCGATGCCGCAGGCGACCTGCTGCGCCACAAGGTCCTCGACCGTCGTCGCGACCAGCGCGTCGAAGGCGCCGCGGTCGTAGTCGCGCCCGTCCGACCGTGCCCGCAGCAGCTCGAGCAGACGCGGCGGCCGTGGCAGGCTGCCGACATGCGTCGTGAGGATGCGATCGGTGCTGAGCTTCATGTGTGACCTCCCGGTGGCGTGGCGGCAAATGAATTGCGCGTTCGGCGTCGGCGATGATACGTCGACGGAATTCCCGGCCCGGATGTTGACGCATGCGGCGTGCCGAGCCAACAC
>JAQGID010000460.1 GCA_028291405.1 Rhodospirillales bacterium
AGCGCCGGCACGAGGCGCCACATCATCGGCTCGCGGGCGCCGATGATATGGGCGTGGCGCATGGCACGGCGCATGATGCGGCGGAGGACGTAGCCGCGGCCTTCCTTGGCCGGCAGCACGCCGTCGGCGATGAGAAAGGACGAAGCGCGCAGATGGTCGGCGATGACGCGGTGCGACACGGCGTGCGGACCGTCGGGGTCGACGTGCGAGGCCTCGGCCGAGGCCATGATCAGCGCCCGCATCAGGTCGATGTCGTAATTGTCGTGCTTGCCTTGCATCACCGCGGCGATGCGCTCGAGCCCCATGCCGGTGTCGATCGACGGGCGCGGCAGCGGCACGCGGTTGCCCGGCGCCAGCTGGTCGAACTGCATGAAGACGAGATTCCAGATCTCGATGAACCGGTCGCCGTCCTGGTCGGCACTGCCCGGCGGGCCGCCCGGGATGTTCGGCCCGTGGTCGTAGAAGATCTCCGAGCACGGGCCGCACGGGCCGGTGTCGCCCATCTGCCAGAAATTGTCCGAGGTCGGAATGCGGATGATGCGGTCGTCCGAGAGGCCGGCGATCTTCTTCCAGAGGCCCGCCGCCTCCTCGTCCTCGGCATAGACGGTGACGAGGAGCCTGTCCTTGGCAAGGCCGAGCTCGCGGGTCACGAGGTTCCAGGCGAGCTCGATCGCGCGGTCCTTGAAATAGTCGCCGAACGAGAAATTGCCGAGCATCTCGAAGAAGGTGTGATGCCGCGCGGTATAGCCGACGTTCTCGAGATCGTTGTGCTTGCCGCCGGCGCGGACGCATTTCTGCGAGCTCGTGGCGCGGACGTAGTCGCGCTTCTCGGCGCCGGTGAAGACGTTCTTGAACTGCACCATCCCGGCATTGGTGAAGAGCAGCGTCGGGTCGTTGCGCGGCACCAGCGGGCTCGAGGCGACCGGGGTATGGCCCTCGCGCGCGAAGTAATCGAGGAAGGCGGCGCGGATATCGTTGGTGGTCTGCATGACGGAGATGTAGGCCTCTTGCCGCGGTTCGCCAAGGCGCGAGCGAGGCGCGCCCATCTGACGCCTCGGCTTGTAACGCGGCCCCGCGCGGCTTGTCCAGCGACGCCGCTGCGTCGCGCCGGATGGCACTGCCGACGTTTTAGGCAGCGGCCGGACGAGGCCTGTAAGAACAGGCGAAATACAGGTGCGCCGGACGGCGCGACCCGACCGATGCGCTAGGGACGCCCGTAGGTGAAGCCACGGCCGGTATTGGCGAAGCCGCCGCCCGGATGGTCGTCGTCCGCGGCCGGACCGCCGCCGCCGGCGCAGCCCGACATGCCGGCCCCGACGAGCATGAAGAACATTGCCGACATCACCCTGATCAAGACCATCCGCCGCATGCCGACCTCCGCCGCGAGAGGAAACCGTTTCTCGTGGATCCTCACTTAAGATCGGCACGCAGACTCGCAAGAGCGCCGCGGCGCATGGCTGGTCGGCATGTGGCGGTAACGAAAACGGCGAGCCCGTATACCGGTGCTCGCCGTCTCGTTCCACTGACCGAACCGACCCATGAGGTCCGCCGGCGCGCCGCATCGGGAAGTTCCCGGCGTCCTACTCCTCGGCCGGACCCTCGCTCGGCGCTGCCATCATCGCGGCGGCGACGAGGCCGGCATTGGAGCGGATCGCATGCTCGATGGCGTCGGCGATCGCCGGGTTCTCCTTGAGGAAGGATTTGGCGTTCTCGCGGCCCTGGCCGATGCGCTGGCCCTCGTAGGAGAACCACGAGCCGGATTTCTCGACGACGCCGGCCGAGACGCCGAGATCGATCAGCTCGCCGCGCTTGGAGACGCCTTCGCCGTACATGATGTCGAACTCGACGACCTTGAACGGCGGGGCCATCTTGTTCTTGACGACCTTGACGCGCGTCTGGTTGCCGGTGATCTGCTCGCGCTCCTTGATCGCGCCGATGCGGCGGATGTCGAGCCGCACCGAGGCGTAGAACTTGAGCGCATTGCCGCCGGTCGTCGTCTCGGGATTGCCGAACATGACGCCGATCTTGAGGCGGATCTGGTTGATGAAGATGACCATGCAGCGCGAGCGCGAGATCGAGCCCGTCAGCTTGCGCAGCGCCTGGCTCATCAGCCGCGCCTGCAGACCGACGTGGCTGTCGCCCATCTCGCCCTCGAGCTCGGCGCGCGGCACCAGCGCCGCGACCGAATCGACGACCAGCACGTCGATCGCGCCGGAGCGCACCAGCGTGTCGGCGATCTCGAGCGCCTGCTCGCCGGCGTCGGGCTGCGAGATCAAGAGCTCGTCGATGTTGACGCCGAGCTTCTTGGCATAGCCGGGGTCGAGCGCATGCTCGGCGTCGACGAAGGCGCAGGTCCCGCCGGCGCGCTGCGCCTCGGCGATGACGTGCAGCGCCAGCGTCGTCTTGCCCGAGCTTTCCGGCCCGTAGATCTCGACGACGCGGCCACGCGGCAGCCCGCCGATGCCGAGCGCGAGGTCGAGGCCGAGCGAGCCGGTCGAGACGACCTCGGCGTCGGTCGCCGCCTCGCGCGAGCCCAATTTCATGATCGAGCCCTTGCCGAAGGCCCGCTCGATCTGGCCGAGCGCCGCGTCCAAAGCCTTGCTTTTATCCATGCTGTCCTTGCCGACTAGACGCAACGCGGTCTCAGACATCCGCCCCTCCTTATTCCACACGGTTGGCGTGGCTGCAATGCGGCGGAGAGTGCATGGTTTGTTCTTTTTTGGCAAGAACAAAATGAGATCGGCGAGGATTGTTTTCGAAGGATGGCACTGAGGAAGGATGGTACTGAGCTTGTCGGAGGATTATTGGCGGACCCGATCGACGGAATGCGTCATGGCCGGGCTTGACCCGGCCATCCGCGATAGAGACAAGCCAGATATTTCAAGCAGCTGCATGACGGCGACACGTGGATGCCTATCGCGGTTTCGAAGAAACCGCTGGCAGCAGGAACGAAGTTCCTGCGAGAGCCCGGATCAAGCCCGGGCATGACGGAGGAGGTCAGAGATTACCGATCGAGTCATCGCTCACCGCGCGAAATACGCCTTCATCGGCGTGAAGTAGTGGTCCTGCCAGCCGCCGTTCTCGTAGCCGGGCTGGTCCTCGGGCACGTTCTCGTGCCTCAGCGTGAGCAGCGTCCCGCCGGCAACCGGCACTAAGATCACGGTAATCCGCGAATCCGGCTGCTCGTCGGTGAAATTCGTCGTACGCCAAGACTGGACGATGCGCACGCCCGGCTCGAGCTCGAGATTCCGGCCCGAGATGTAGCCGTCCCAGGCGGTGAAGGTGCCGCCGACCGCTGGCGCCGCCTCCGCCTTGCCGCCGGTCATCGCGGAATGCCTGGGACCGTCGAGCCAGGCGTCGTAGATCGCCCGCGGCGCGGCGGGAATCGTGTCGCTCAGGGTGAAGGCGTAGCTCATGGCGGGGTCCTCCGGACATAGTCTCAGAGGCCCGCTATCTTAGCCGAATTACGCCGAGGGCCAAAGTCCTCGCTGCCTGCGCGGCCCCGCCCACCGTGTCGCGACGGGGCGGGGTCGCTGCATTACTCAGGCGGCGTCCTTCAGTGCGTTCAGGCGCACGGAAGACAGGCGGGTCGCCGCCGCCGCGATCTGCTCCTCGGCGGCAGGGAAACCGAGCTTTTCGACGCGCACGAACTCGATGTCGGTCAGGCCGATGAAGCGCAGCATGCCGCGGAGATGCGGCTCCTGGGAGTCGAGCGACGCCGTGGGGCCCTCGCTGTAGAATCCGCCGCGGGTCTCGACGACCACCACCGGCTTGCTGGCGACGAGGCCGACGGGACCGGCTTCGCTGTAGTTGAACGTCGCGCCGGCACGCAGCACGTGATCGAACCAACTCTTCAGCGTCGAGGGGATGCCGAAATTATACATCGGCGCAC
>JAQGID010000015.1 GCA_028291405.1 Rhodospirillales bacterium
GAGGCATTTGATCTCCTGTTCAGCGATGTCGTGATGCCGAAGGGAATGAACGGCGTCGAGCTTGCCCGCGAAGCGAAACGGCTGAGGAATGACATCAAGATCCTGCTCACCTCGGGCTATGCCGAAGACGTCTTAACGCGGCACGGGGCGTTGGACGAGTTTGTGGTGGTCAGAAAACCGCTCTACCGGGCAGGCTTGGCGCGATGTCTGTGGTCCGTGCTGCACAAGACGTAATGTCCTTCTTGCACGCGCACGCAGAGGGAGCTTCTCATTCTGGGGAATGAGATTTATCGTCGTTCAGGCACCTCTCGAAGAACCCGACGGCTGCTCGATCCCCTTTGGGCGGGAAGATCCGACAGCCTCACCGGTAACCCGGCCAAGTGAGGAGATTAAGTCTTTCGACCACGAGCACCGGCCTTCGCCTTCAGGGTCGTCTTCGCAGAACGCCCCTTCTGACCGAGCCCGATTGCTTTCGCCATCTCAGCACGCTTTTCGGAATACGCCGGGGCCGACATCGGGTAGCCCTTTGGAAGTGACCAGCGTTCACGGTATGCCTGCGGCGTCAGTCCGTGCGCCGTCGAAAGATGCCGCTTCAAGGTGCGCGAATGACCACCGCAGTCCAGGCAAACCAAGAACTCGCGGGTGACGGACTTCTTTACGGAAACCGCCGGAGCCGATTTCTCAACAGACGCTGCTGGGGCGGCTCCATTCGAGTCTTCGGCCGGCGCGTGCCCTTCAAGCTCATTAGCAGCGTCTCGGACGGCTTTGGTAATCGAAGAAATCACACTGCCGATCTGGTCGGCTCCGACCGAGTTCTTCCGCAGATAGTTCGCCGCGATATTGGTGATCAGTGAGAGTCGAGTGTCCGTCTCTGGCATGCTGTTATGCTCCAAGATGTTGTCTAATCCGGACAAATAGTCAGTTTCCATGTCGTTGCAAGGCAAATCAGTTGAAATCTTCAGAAAAACATCTTTCTCCGTGAGCAGCATCACAACTGCGAGCTGCGCAACGCGTTGAGAAACAGCAACAACTGCATTGACTAGGTAAACATGGATTTCAACTGGCAAGCCCTCTCTTCCGGTTTTTCGAAATCTAGCGGGCCAAAAGTGATGGTTCCGGCGAGCGGCCTGGATTTGGTAGCTGCCTTGCCGTCGGGCCTAAAGGAATTGGCAACACGACGCCGCGTTGCTGGGTCCGCGAGCTCCTGTAGCGTCAAGCCACGGGAGTAAATGTTCGGCTGGTCAGCATGAGGCGTTAGGCTTTAATCCCCTGCCAATTCAGAATACCTTCCAATCCCCTGAAGCTTCGAACACCTGCGCCGCGCGATAGATCGTCGCTTCATCAAAATGTTTGCCGATAAGCATGAGGCCGATGGGCAGTTCATCCTCTACGCCGAGGGGATGCTAATTGCGGGATGGCCCGCCACGTTGAAAGGACAAGTATTGCGTGTTGGCTCCCAGCCGCGGCGCGTGATCTCCCGGGGGCTCCCACCTTGTACGGGACGCGGTGTAGCCTTCATCGGAACGGTCGGCTTAAGCAACAAGTCGTATTTCGCGAGTTCTGCATCATAAGCTGCGCGCGCAGACAGCGACGAATGTCTTGCGCCTTGCCATAATAATGCCCGCCGTATTTCTTAACTGTATATTTGCTGAAGATCGTGGCAATTTTCAGCGTATCAGCGAAAGCGTCAGGATTCTTGCGCCAGGCGCCGATCGCTTGCATCTGACTAATGACGTAGAGACCTTCGAGCGTGATACCAGCGCCATTCATTTCGAGTAGCACCGTGCAGGCGGCATCGCCGCGAATGGCGGCCCAGACAGCATAACCTTGAGCATGCGCGGCCGGCGGGCGAATCACCGCAGCGATGCCGCCCGGTCCACGACACTCCGCTCAGCGCGCAGCCGGTGCGGGCGTGACGTCCGGCGACGGCGTGATCGGGCCGATGACCACGTGCCCGGGCGGTGCCTTACCCTCGTCAACGAACGCGGCTCGCCGCTGCGCCTGCATGCTGCGCAAGGTTACGTAGTAGTCGAGAGAGGTGTTCTCGAGTTTGTCGGTCGTGCTGAGCAAATCGGCTCGCCCATCCACGGCACCGACGCCACCGCCCGCTATTTCGATGGTCGACATGGCCCCGCCGGGAATGAAGCTGAGCGGATTTGCAAGGATGTCACCCACCTTTCCAACGGTGTCCCGGACATTCGAGGGGCCGAATAACGGCAGTTGCACGCTCGGCCCCGTGCCGATTCCCCAGACGCCGAAAGTTTGCCCGAAATCGGCATCGTGGTGGGGACGATTCCAATCGGAGGCGACGTCGAACAGCCCGGCTCCGCCCACCGTCGTGTTGATCACGAAGCGCTGAGTCGTGTTCCAGGCGCGGCTGAAATTGGCCTGCAGTGCGTCGTTGACCGCGATTCCCGGCTCTCTGAGGTTCGAGGCGAAGTTGTGAATGCTTTTGCGAACGCCGCTCGGGACGTACTCCTCGTAAGCACGGGCGACCGGTTGCATAGCATTGCGGTCGACAAACTGGTTGCCGGCGAAGATGGTTCGATTTGTCGGTTCGGCCGGGTCGTTTGCGCTGTCATACGCCGCGCGAGCTTCCGGATCCGTTGGAGCATGCGCGCATGCGACAAGAAATAGGATCGACCCAATGGCAGGACCACGGGTCAGCACGGCGGCAACGGCCGACAACGGGCCAGACTTGGAAGCACTCGGGCGCATGGGAACTGTTCCTTTTCGGTACGAATGACTTGGCGCGTGGCTAGCGAAGCAGGGTCGCGACGGCGCAGATCACGACGCCCGCAACGACGGCAAGCCAGGTCAGCAGGCGATCGTTATTCGCCACCGTTTCCGCTATCGAGCGACCGAGTCCACGTCGACTGCCGGTATCCAGCCAAGCCTTGCTCATATCTCATCTCCGTCACCCGTGAAGCGTGATTACTCACTCATTCAAAAACCAAAAAAGAGACTTGCCCTACTGGCGTGCGAGAGCGCCCCACAACGCCTGCCAGCCCAAAAATTTGTAATGATCGAGCTTGGCAGGATCGCGCGAGGCCGACTCAAGAACCATGTCAGCGATAGCCTCGGTGACTCCGCCCAGAAAGGAGAGCGGCTGCTCACGGAGAATGCCTGTCTTGAAGCCATTCTCCACCACAGCCACGAAGTCGTAGAACATCGCCTGGCCTGCATTTTGGCTCGCCTCGGTGATTTTCTCCGAGACCTTAAGCTGCCGTAGCGCCTTCCGCTTATCCGGGCTCCTTGCCCCCCAGTCGACGAGGCGATTCCAGAGATGCTGAATCTGCTCCTGGATGTGTCCATCGGCCGGATAGTCAGCGGCGAGAAAGCCCCTGAGATCGGATTTCAAATGCAGAAAGAGCTGATTGAGCAGGTCGTCCTTGGTCGGGAAGTAGACAAACAAGGTCCCCTCCGCGACACAAGCATCCTTGGCGATCTTGATGGTGGATGCGGCAACGCCCGACGATGCCACTGCGCTGGTCGCAGCAGCTAAAAGAGCGTTTCGTTTCTCTTCGCTGAGGGGGCGGGCCATCGATCTACAGTTTGAGTGAGCACATACGCATTTAAACGTCTTTTTTCGGTCCACTGTCAAGGGAGGATTACGCGGGACCTTGAGGACCAGGGACCTCGCGGACCTCAGCTCACATGCTTGGCTTGTTCTGGCTCATCTCGGCGATGACGGAGCGAAACCACATCAGCCTTGGACTATTGTCGAACCGTCGGTGCCACACCTGCTTGATCTCCAAACTCGGCACCGGAAACGGGACATCGAAGACCTTCAACGGGAAGGTCCTGGCTTGTTGCAGGGCGAGCGGCCTTGGGATCGTGCCCACGAGATCTGATCGCGAGACCAGGAATGGGACGTTCACGAAGTGCGACACCGTCGCGACCGTACGCCGCTGCAGACGCTGCTCGGCGAGCGCAAGCTCGACGACGTCATGCAACCGGCTAGCTTGCGAGACGGCGATGTGGTCGGCCTCGCGGTACTGCTCCAAGCTGATGCCGTCGGCCAATACCGGATGGCCTTCGCGGACAATGCAGACCGAGCCGTGCGCGAACAGTACCTGCTGCTTGAACACGGATGTCTGCAGGTCGGGAAAGAAGCCGACCGCCAGGTCGATGTCGCCGCGATCCATCGCGTCCGCCAGGGTGCGCGGATCGCAGATGATCGTTCGCACCGACGCGCCGGGTGCCTTGTCGGCGAGACGCTCGATAAGCCCCGGCAAAAACTCCAGCTCGCCGATGTCGGACGTGCTGACCGTGAACGTGCCGGCGTCGGTTCGAGCGTCAAAGCCCGCCTGGCCCAGAACCTCCTGACGAACGATCTCGAGCACGCGTTTCACCGGCTCGCGCAGGTGATGGGCGCGCTCCGTCGGCACCATGACGCCGTGCGATCGGATGAACAGCTCATCGCCCAGGATCATCCGCAGCCTGCCCAGGCCGGAGCTGACCGCCGGCTGGCTGAGCTGCAGGCAATGCGCGGCGCGGGTGAGATTGCCGTCGTCGAGAAGGGCGTCCAGGATCAGCAGCAGGTTCAGATCAAGCTTGCGAAGCTCCATGGCGCCCTTCTCACTTGGCCCTTAGTGCGAACCGAGACGATTTTTCCGCAGCCTAAATCACGATTGGGCCGATAGCGACTATTTGCAAAGTTGCGTGGCGGGCCGCCACCGCCCGATCTAGCCTTCAGGCTTCCGGACGGGCTCGATCCCGTCGCACAACAACGGTCTGCGCCAAACGCAGACTCGGCCAGATGAGAGGAATGCTATGACGGCAGTGGCGGAGGCTCGCGAGGCCGGACCCGTGTCCGCGCCGAGTCGATATCAATATCTCACCGATACGGATCGCGGTACGCCCGCCGGCGAGCTCCTGCGGCGGTATTGGCAGCCGATCGCGCTGGCGAGCGATCTTCCGCAGGATGCGGCTCCGCTTCCGATACGGATCATGAATCAGGATCTGGTGCTGTTCCGCGACGACCTCGGCCGGGTCGGGGCGCTCGATCGGAAATGCGCCCACCGCTGCGCCGATCTCGTCCTCGGCCGGATCGAGGACGGCGGGATTCGCTGCCCGTATCATGGCTGGCTTTTCGACACGCGAGGCGCCGTTCTCGACCAGCCGGCGGAAGCGTCGGCGACCAGCAAGAGCCGCGTCAAGGCGCGCTCATATCCCGTCCACGAGGCGGCTGGCGCATTCTGGGTCTATCTCGGCCCCGGCGAGCCGCCGCTGTTTCCGAACTACCCGGCCCTCCAGGGCGGCCAGGAATACCGTTACACCTGCCGGTGGATGGGTGACTGCAACTGGCTCCAGGCGAGCGAAGGCAATATCGATCCGGTCCATACCTCCTACCTGCATCAGATCGAGCTCTACGATGACGCCATGAAGGCGCGGTGGGGCGTATTCTCCAATACGGCGCGGCCGCAGATCAGCGTGGCCGAGACCCGTTTCGGCGTCCGCCTGTTCACGACGCGCGCCCTGCCGGAAGAGCACGTCTCGCTGCGAGTGACGAACTTCGTCATGCCCAACGCCTGCGCCGTCGGCGGCTTCGAGGGCGATCTCGGCCCCGGTGGAGCGACGATGCTCTGGGATGTGCCGATCGACAACGAGCACCATTGGCGCTGGGAATTCATCTTCCATCGCAGCGGCAAGCTCGACAAGGAAGCGCTCGACAGGCAGTACCGTTCGGAGAAGACCGCGGGCGACCGCATGATCCGACGACGGGACGACAACTACGGCCAGGATCGGGCGTCGATGAAGCGCGGCGCCTTCCTCGGCCTCGGCCCCTGCTTCTCGATCCATGACGTGGTCATCACCCAATCGCAGGGGCAGATCCACGACCAGAACGACGAGCACTTGGTGTCGTCGGATATCGCGATCGTGCGGGCTCGCCGTATGCTCGACGAGGCGATCCAGCAGGTCGCGGCGGGCGGTGAACCCCGGGGACTCGTCCGCTCCGACGAGGACAACGATTTCAGCGATCTCGTGGTCATCACCGGAACCCTGTCGCCTGGAGTCACCAAGGAAGCATTCGTGCAGCAGTGCGCCGAGGATCCAAGTCTTTTTGCATTGGATCCCTCAGCTTCCGACGCGGCCGAATAGCAGCGAGGGCGCCCCGACTCTCAGGGGAGTCGGGCGCGCCAAGCTCCGCCTTTCCGTCAGCCTTAAGAGGCGGGCGCGGGAGCAGGGGTCGCCGCCTAACCGCGGTGGGCGTGGTCGGCGCTGCGTGACACAAGCGTTCGGCCTCTGGCAATAAGGCGGGGCTGGGCATATCGCCGGAGAAGCGGCGGCTCTCGGGCCTCGCGCCGCGAAGGTCGGCGAAGACGCATCAGCGGACCTTGAGACCTACGCCAGACGGGGAGGTTCGACCGTCGCCCCGCAAAGCCTGATCACACAGTGGCAGGAGCAGCGCGCACACGGCGTCGGGAGCGCGCCCGCCCGACCGGAGCAGCTGGAACATGGCGAAGCTTGTCAGGGCGAAGAGCACGTCGACGGCGTCCCGCTGCGCCTGCTCGTCGCGTCCTCCCTGGCGGCGCACCACCACGGACAGCGCCTCGCGGCGGCGTTCGTTGCGCGCGGCCATGCCCTGGGCCAGCTCGGCGTCGATGGCCGCTGTGGCGAAGAGCCCGGCGAGGCCGTCATCGGAGCTCCAGAATTTGCAGAATACCGCTACCAGCCGCGCCAGGGCCTGGCGCGGCTCGGCGATCGCCATCGCGCTCGCGAGATCCGCCATCCCGCCGGTTTCCGCCAGGGCGTCGAAAGTCGCCTCCAGCAGCCCGCGCCTCGAGCCGAACTGGTTGTAGACGGTCAGCCGGGTCACGCCCGCGGCGGCCGCCACAGCCTCCAGGGAAAGCGCCGCTCCGCCCGGCTCGCGCAGCAGCGCCGCCGCGGCGGCGACGAGCCGGTCGCGCGTCTCCGCCGCCTTCGCTTCCCGCTTCGCACTCGAATAGGGCCTTGACGATCGCTGTTGAGTCATCGCTATACATATTGTATATCTAATTAGGTGGCGCTCCAAACGGGCGTCGTTGCGGAGCCTAGCCGATGCAGCCCTTGCTAATCACCCTCGTCGCCCTGCATGTGCTCTCTTCCGTGTTCTGGGCAGGCTCGACCTTCGTCCTGGCGCGTACCGGCGGCGCCGACGCCGCGCGTCTTTTCCGCCCGCAGATCGGCGCGGCCGTCGTCGCGGCGGTGTCCGGTGTCCTGCTGTGGAACCTGTTCCATGCCGGTGGCTTCGGAAAGGCCGAAAACGTCCTCGCGCTGGGTGCCTGCGCGGCGCTGGCGGCGCTCGCGATCCAGGCCGTCGGCGTCAGGCGCGGCTTGCGGACTTCCCGCCCCGCTGCGCCCCGGCTGGCTCTCGTCTACCGGACCTCGGCCGGGCTGCTGCTCGTGACCGTGATTTGCATGGCCATCGCCCGATACGTCTAAGCGGGGATCGACTATGTTCGACATCCCGAACTATCCGGACCTCGCCGGCAAAACGGCCCTGGTGACCGGAAGCACCGGCGGCATCGGCGCCGAGACCGCGCAGTGGCTAGCCCGTAACGGGGTCCGCGTGACGGTGGCCGGTCGCGACGAGGCGCGCCTGGACGCCGTGCTCCGCTCCCTCGAGGCGATCTCCCACGGGCACGCTGCCGCCCGATTCGACTGCACCAAGCCCGAGGAGTTGGAAGCCGCGCGCGCCAAGCTGACGGCTCGACAAGGCAAGCTCGACATTCTCGTGGCATTCGCCGGCGGCGGAACGAGCCGGCCCGCGGCGCTAGAGGACGTGACCGAGGAAGAGTGGCGCTCCAGCCTCGACAACAATCTCACGGCCACGTTCCTGACGATGAAGACGTTCCTGCCCAGCCTGAAGCAAGGCAGCGGCGGCGCCGTGATCACCATGTCCTCGACGGCCGGCCGCGCGCCCTCGCAGGCGCCGCTCGGCTACGCGGTCGCCAAGGCCGGAATCATCATGCTGACACACCAGGCCGCCCACGACCTCGGCCCGTCCGGCGTGCGCGTGAACTGCATCTCTCCCTCGGCGGTGCTGACCGACCGCACGGCCGCGCACATGCCGGCCTCCGTGCAGGCACAGGTGATCCTCGCGCACCCGATCCGGCGGTTGGGATCGCCGGCGGACGTGGCCGCGGCAACCCTGTTCCTCGCCTCGGACAGCTCGGGCTGGCTGACCGGCGCGACCCTGGACATCGCCGGCGGCCGGCTGATGCATTGATCCCGATCGCCTCGCCAACGATCCCGAAGGGGAAGCTCCATGGGGCTCGAACTCAATCACGCCATCGTCCGCCGTACTTCTACGACGACGGGCCGTTCGTGTTCGGCCACTTCGCCTTCCTGGTCGACGACGCGCGGTTCGAGGCAATCCTGGGCCGCGCGGTTTCGGGCGGCTTCGAGCATGGCTCCGGGCCGTTCACGAGGGATCGGTCGATCAACCGCGTGAAGGGCGGGCGCGGCGTCTATGTGTGGGACAAGGACGGCAACAGCTACGAGTTCTTCACGGCGGATCCGCTGCACGCTTTGCCGCAACCGCCGGCTTCCCCGTTGGCTCCATATTCCGATTCCGGCAGCATCGCGACGATCAACGATCACGAACCGCGCGCGAGCAGTTCGACCTCCGAGTGACGAAAGCGAGAAACGATGTGATCGTTGACGAGGCCGACCGCTTGCATCCATGCGGATGTTATCGTCGGGCCGACGAACTTGAATCCCCTCGGCCTTCAGCGCCTTGGAAATATCGACGGCGAGCGGTGTCACAGCCGGCACCTCGCCCTCACCCATGATGCATTGCCGCTCCTGCAGAGCCGGCTGCCGGGTTCGCGTATCTCGACGGCGCGTTCCAAACGACCGGCGTTGCCATCGCCGTGCAGAAAGATCGTCCGGCTGCGCTCGCGTACATCACGCACTTCATCGAGATCGCCAAGGCCGACGGCATCGTTCGACGCGCGTTCGATGATGCCGGCTTAAACCGGCTGCCGATCGCTCCTTGGCGGCCGCTGATCTGCGGCACGCTCCGACGTGTTCGGTTCCGGCACGAGCGCCGCGCCGTCAGGGGTGCGGTGGGGTCAAAAATGCCTGCTGACCCACGGCGGAGGCGGGCTGATCCGCAGTAACCGCACTGCTGTTCCCGGTGCTTGTCGGTGCAAAGCTGCTCGCCATGTAGTCGCGCAGCTGGGCGACCTTGGCGTCGATATCGGGGACGAATTCGGCGCCATGCGGCGAGCCGAATTGGAAGCCGGGGGCGGTAGCGGCGGAGACCAGCGGGGTGAAGGCGCCGGTCGTCGGATCGACCTGACCGAAGGCGTTCAGGCTGCCGACCGAGGCGTAATAATCGTTGACGTTCAAGCCGGTGGCATGGACGGCCAGGATCCGGTTGTCCTTGGCATCGGAAAGATAGACCGTGCCGGACGTGGCCGAGGGCTTGATGACGTCGTCGAGCCCGGCGTTTCCGGGAGTTACGCCCTGCACCTCGGTAAACGCCACCGCCTGATGCGAGGTGCCGGGGCTCTGGACATCGATGATGACGCCATCCGCACCGCTCGTGAGCAGCAGATCGCCGTTCGGCGCGAGCTTGAGCGAGTCGGGATCGGCCTGCGGCACCACTTGCCTGGTGCCGGTCTCGGTGTTGATGCCGGTCACGCCGTCCTTCAGCACGGCCTGGGTCTTCAAGAGGCCGCTCGGCTCATTGCCGTTGGTCAGCCGTACGAGCGTCGGGTCGCCGCTGCCCCCGGGATTGGTGTAGCTCAGGAAGACCTGGCCATCGCGGAACACGACATCGTCGTAACCGCGGCTGCTCGACGGGCTCGCATAGGACAGCGGGCCGCTGACCGTCCTGGTGACGGGATCGATCAGCGAGAGCGTCGAGTTGCCGTCCTGATTCTGCAGCGCCCAGACGACGCCGGTGACCGGGTTGAACTTCAACCCGTCGACATAGCCGGCAAGGTCGTAGCTGTGGACGACGGTGCCGGACGGATCATATTGCACGACCGTGCTGTGCCCCGACGCACCCGTCGAATCGGCGCCGTTGGTATAGGCGGCCCAGACATAGCCGTTCCCCACCGTGATCGAGTCCGGCGAACTGCTGCCCGCCGGCGCTCTCGCCAGCGTCGAGATCTCGTCGATCATTGGCATGTATTCTCCGATCCGCCAAGTACTCGTGAAGCCAACAGCACCCGATGTGTGTTGACTGACTTCGATATATGCAGATTACGCTGCCATCGTTTCTCATTTATGACCAAGCAATCGATCTATTTTTTGACACAACTTGAAAGAATGCCGAATACCGTTGGCGGTTTCGAAATTCTACTTTTGGTTTATCAGGACCGCCGCGATGGATTGCTTCGCTCCGCTCGCAATGACGGCGGCAGGTAAAAGCGAACTCGGCGGAGACTCACTGCCCCGCGACGTCGTAAGCCCAGCCTGCCGGCCGCGCTCCTGGACGAGCGCCAGGAGGATGTCGATCGCCGTGGTCGGCACCGCGACGAGGCGGCCGAGGTCGCGGACGACGGTGACGAGCGCGTCGATCTCGAGCGAGCGGCCGCGCTCGAAGTCCTGCAGCATCGACATCTTATGGCCGACGACCGCACCGGCGGCGGCGAGGCGGCGGTCGATCATCACATCGGGGATCTCGACGCCGAGGGCGGCGGCGACGGATTGTGCCTCACGCATCACGGTCTTGCAGAGGGCGCGCAGGCCGGGCTCGCCGGTGATCCGGTCGAGAGTCGCATGGGTCAGCACGCTGATCGGGTTGAAACAGACGTTGCCCCACAGCTTCAGCCAGATGTTCCAGCGGATCGCCTCGCGGATCGGAGCGTCGAAGCCGGCGTCGGTCAGCGCGCCGGCGAGCGCGACGATGCGATCGGATCTTGTGCCGTCGGGCTCGCCGAGGGTGAAGCGGTCGAACTCGTGATGCTCGACGACGCCGGGCGCGACGATCTCGCACGCGGGATCGACGACGCAGCCGATCGCGCGCTCGGGGCCGATCGCGGTCCATTGGCGGGCGCCGGGGTCGACGGTCTCGATCGGGGTGCCTCCGAAGCGCCCGCCGGACTTGTAGAAATACCACCAGGGGATGCCGTTCATCGCGGTCACGACGGCGGTATCGGGCCCGAGCAGCGGCGCGAAGCGGGCGGCGCTCTCGTGGGCCTGATGCGCCTTCAAGGCGCAGATCACGTAATCCTGGGGCCCAAGCTCGGCGGGATCGTCGCTGACGGGAAAGCGGGCGACGCGCTCGTGCCCGCCGACGCGCAGGCGGAGACCGCCGCGGCGCATGGCATCGAGATGGGCACCGCGGGCGACGGCGGAGACCTCCTGCCCGGCGAGCGAGAGCTCTACCGCGAGATAGCCGCCGATGGCGCCGGCCCCGAAAATGCAGATTCTCATGGTAGCCCTTCCGAACGGTGATCGGAGCGGCAGGCTAGAGGGTTGCGGATTCAGCGAGTAGCTACGTAATCTGAAAGATATTCTTCCGTATTTCGCAACAACAGCGGACCATGGACAAGCTCGGCGGGATGGAAGTCTTCGTGGCGGCTGTCGAGTCCGGCAGCCTGTCGGTCGCGGCGCGGACGCTCGGCCGCTCGCTCACCGCCGTCAGCCGGCAATTGGCCGCTCTCGAGGCTTCGCTCGGCGCTCCGCTGCTGGTCCGCACGACGCGGCATCTCGCGATGACCGAGGGCGGCCGCGTCTTCTACGAGCGCGCCAAGCAGATCCTCGGCGAGATCGGCGAGGCGGAGCTCGCGCTCTCGGCGGAGACGGCGGTGCCCTCGGGTCGCCTGCACGTGAGCGCACCGACGCTGCTCGGCCGGGCGCGGCTCGCGCCGCTGCTGCCGGTGTTTCTCGCGCGGCATCCGCTTGTCGCGATCGACCTCTCGCTCATCGACCGCAATCCGCGTCTCGCCGAGGAGGGGATCGACGTCGCCTTGCGCATCGGGCCGCTGGACGACTCCAGCCTGATCGCGCGCAAGCTCGGCAGCATCGAGCTGGTCGTCTGCGCCGCGCCGGATTATCTCGCGCGGCGCGGCGAGCCGCAGCGGCCCGGCGATCTCGCCGACCACGACTGCCTGGTCTTCGGCGACGCTGGGAGCACCGCGCAATGGCACTTTCAGACCGCGGCGGGACGGCGCAGCGTGACGGTCCCGGCGCTGCTGCGCGCGAACGACCTCGACGCCGTCGTTGCGGCGGCGCTGGGTGGGGCGGGACTCGTGCGGGCGCCGTCGTGGCAGATCGCCCACCATGTCGTCGCCGGCCGGCTGCAGCCCGTGCTGACCCCTTACCAGCGGCCGTCGACGCCGCTACACGCGCTCTTCCTCCCGGTGCGACTTGCATCGCCGCGGGTGCGCGCCTTCGCCGACTTCCTCGTCGAGCAATGGGGCGATCCGCGCTAGGTCTTCGCAAGTCGAGCTCCGTCCTAGCGTTTTGTTACGACAGCAACGAATGGCTTGGTCGCGCGACATCCTCTCGCAACACACGGTCTCCAAGGTCACGCTGTCCTACGCCAGACACCGCATGGCGTTTCCGCGCGAGACATGGAGCTGGGAAGGAAAGACCGAATGAATGCTGTGACTCCCGACAAGGGCATCGCATGGGTGGTCGGCGTCGGCGCGAGCCGTGGGCTTGGGGCCGCGTCCGCCAAGCGCTTCGCACGCGAAGGCTTCACCGTCGCGGTAACCGGCCGCTCGGCGGATGCGATCGGGAAAATCGTCGATGAGATCGCTGCGGCCGGAGGGCACGCGATCGCGGCCGTCGGCGACGCGCAGGACGAGGCCGGAATGATCGCGATCCTGGACCGGCTCGAGGCGACCGGTCCCGTCGAGGTCGGCATCTACAACGCCGGAAACGCGATCTGGGGCCCGCCGCTCGAGACGAAGGTCGCCGATTTCGAGGCGGTCTGGCGCGTCGGCTGCCTCGGAGGCTTCATTTTCGGACGCGAGGTCGCGCGCCGCATGCTGCCGCGCCAGAGGGGTACGATCATTTTCAGTGGCGCGTCGGCAGCGCTCCGCGGAAAGGCGGCCTTCGCCGCCTTTTCCGCCACCAAGGCCGGTCTCCGGATGCTGAGCCAGTCCTTCGCCCGCGAATTCGGTCCGCAGGGAATTCATGTCGCTCACGCGATCATCGACGGATCCATCGAGGGTGACAAGATTTTCGGCGTAATTCCCGATATCGGACAAAGAAAGGGACCGGACGGCTTGCTTCATCCCGATGCCATTGCCGACGGCTATTGGTACCTGCATAGGCAGCATCGCTCGAGCTGGACGCAGGAGTTGGATTTCCGTCCCTACGCCGAGACGTTCTGACGCGTCCTCGGCGGCGCCGGCGTCAGCGGCGGATCGGTTCCGCGCCGCGCTCCAGCGCCTGGCGATCCCACTGCGCGAGGTCGGCGGCGGCTTCGTAGGTGCTCTGGCAGAAATCGAGGATGGCGGCGTCGGGGTCGGCCGCCTGGCGGACGCCGTCATAGGGCAGGACGAACTCGCCGAGGTCCTGCCGCCAGGCGGCGCCGCCGGGGCGGACGATTGCGTCCGAAAAGCCCGCCGGCTGCGGATAGGCGTAGGAATAGAATGCCGCGTCCTGGCCGCCGCCGCCCGGCCAGAAGCCGCAGCTGCTGACCTCGTGGGAATAGGCCTCGCGCATCACCCAGTTCGCGAGGTTAGGCGCGGTCCCCGGATGGTCGGGGGCGCGGCGACCCGAGAAGCGCGTCGCCGCGAGGTCGAAGCTGCCCCAGAAGAAATGCACCGGGCTCGCCTTGCCGAGGAAGCGGGCACGGAAGCGCTCGAGCACCCGCTGGCCCTGTACGAGGACTTGCCAGAAGCGCTCGGCATATTCGGGATCGTATGAGGCGTGGGCGTGGTCCTGCTCGAACGGGATCGCATCCGGGATCTCGACCGGCATCGTCCAGATGGCGATCGCGATGTCGAGTGACGCCAGCTGCTCCATCACCGCGCGGTAGAACTCAGCGACCGAGCGCGGGGCCAGGCCGATGCCGGCGATCCTGCCGTCGCTGCTGGCGATCACGAGACGATGGTCGACGAAGTCGAAGTCGATCTGGAACGTCCTGGCGCCATAGGGGATCGGCGAGGTTGTCAGGCCGCGCGCGGTGACATAGAGCGGCACCTGCCACCAGTGATTGACCAGCGGCATCTGCGCAAGGCGTAGCTTGCCGACGATCTGAGTCCAGAGGTGCAGCGTCGCGCAGGTGTCCTGCCATGCCGAGATCTTCAGGCTCGGCCAGGGATCGATGCGATCGTTCATGGGCGCCTCGCTCTCGTCTCGGACGGCAAGCGCATTCGCCGGCATTCTCGCACGTACCGGCGCCCGAGGGTGAGTCATACCGAGATTAGCGGTCTGGCAGAGCGATCGTCGAATTGACCGGCGTCAAGGTGAGCGGCGGCGCGGCCGGCGCATCCTCCGAACGATGCCGGGGCGGCGCACCTCAGCGAGAAGGAACACGCCATGTCCACCAGCACGCCGGCCGATGCCGCGAAGCCGCCCGTAAAACTGTTGTTCGAGCCGATCAGGGTGGGGCGCTACGACCTCCCCCACCGCATCGTGATGGCGCCGCTGACGCGCTCGCGCGCCCGCCAGCCCGGCAATGTCCCGACGGCCCTTAACGCCTGCTACTACGCGCAACGCGCCTCCGCCGCCTTCATCGTGTCGGAGGCGACACAGGTGTCGATGCAGGGACAGGGCTATGCCTGGACGCCAGGCATCCACAGCCGGGAGCAGGTCGAGGGCTGGCGGCTGGTAACCGATGCCGTCCACGAGGAAGGCGGCCGGATCTTCCTGCAGCTGTGGCATGTCGGACGCATCTCCCACCCGGCGCTGCAGCCCGACTGCATGCTGCCGGTCGCGCCGTCGGCGGTCAAGCCGGCGGGCGAGGCATTCATCGAAAACGAAAGGGGCGAAGGAGAGCTGGTCCCGTTCGTGACGCCGCGGGCCTTGCAGATCGAGGAGATGCCCTACCTCGTCCGGCAATATTTCCGGGGGGCCAGGAACGCGATGGCGGCCGGCTTCGATGGCGTCGAGATCCACGCCGCCAATGGCTATCTGCTGGAACAGTTCATCTGCTCCAGCACCAACAAGCGTACCGACGAGTATGGCGGGCCGGTCGAGAACCGGGCGCGGCTCTTGCTGGAGGCCGTCGCCACGGTGACGGAGGTCTGGGGCAAGGACCGCGTCGGCGTGCGGCTCTCGCCGCTCTCGGCGTTCAACGACATCAGCGACGACGACCCGGAAACGACCTTCGGCACCATCGCCGGAATGCTGAACGACGAGGACCTCGCCTATCTCCACGTCGTCAACCCGGCGACGGCCGCGCTCGAGAAAGGCGAGGAACCCGATGCGCGCGCGGCGAACATGCTGAGGCTCATGCGCGAAAGATACCGCGGCCGGCTGATCCTGGCCGGCGGCTTCGATCGGGATACCGCCGAAGCATGGCTGCGCCAGGGCAAGGCGGATCTGATTGCCTTCGGCCGCAAGTTCATTGCCAATCCCGACCTGCCGGAGCGGTTCCGTCTGGGCGCGCCGCTCAATCGCGACGATCCGACGACCTATTACGGCGGCGGCGCCAAGGGCTATACCGACTATCCGACGCTCGCCCAGGAACGCGGCGAGCAACCGAAGCCGTGCGTGGACGATCGCTGGCGGTGACGCCGCTCGACTCAGCCGTGCAATATCAGCATGCATCGGCAAGCGCCGGGGCGGTTAGCGTCGCCGTCAGCGAAAGAGGAAGTCATGACCGACCAGAGCCACGAGACCGTCGTCGCCGGCCAGTTCGGCCCGCGCGCCGCGAACTACGTGACGAGCCTCGTCCACGCCCAGGGGGCCGATCTCGACCAGCTCGCGACGCTCGTCGATGGCCGGCGCGAGGCCCGCGTGCTCGATCTCGGCTGCGGCGGCGGGCACGTCAGCTTCCGGGTCGCGCCGCTGGTCGCCGAGGTCGTCGCCTACGATCTGTCGCCGGACATGCTCGACGAGGTCGCCAGGCAGGCGGCGGCGCGCGGGCTCGCCAACATCGCGACACGGCAGGGCAACGTCGAGACCCTGCCCTTCGCCGATGCCTCGTTCGATATCGTGCTGAGCCGCTACAGCGCGCATCACTGGCGCAATCTCGACGCCGCCCTGCGCGAGGCACGGCGGGTGCTGAAGCCGGGCGGGTTCGCCGCCTTCGCAGACGCCGCCTCGCCGGGACCGGCGCTGCTCGACACGCATCTCCAGGGGCTGGAGCTGCTGCGCGATCCCTCGCACGTGCGCGACTACTCGGTCACGGAATGGCGGCAGGCGCTCACGCGGGCGGGGTTCGCGCCGGGTCCGGCGACGGAGCGGTGCGTGCGGCTCGACTTCGCCTCGTGGGTCGCGCGGATCGGCACGCCTACGGCGCATGTCGCGGCGATCCGCTCGCTTCAGAAGGGAATGTCGCGCGACGTCGCCGCCCATTTCGCGGTCGAGGCGGATGGCAGCTTCATGCTCGATACGATGACGATCACGGCGACACCGGCGTAGAGGGGCGAGGCTCGGCAGAGGCTCGTTCTCTCGTCATGGCCGGGCTTGACCCGGCCATCCACGTCTTCCTGATGCGGCGAAAAAGGCGTGGATGCCCGGGTCAAGCCCGGGCATGACGAACTTAGAGAACGACCGTTAGACCAGCTCTTCGACCGAGCTGATGATCTTCGTCGCGAGGCCGTATTCGACCGCCTCGCTCGCCGACATCCAGTAGTTCCGCTCGGTGTCCTTGCGGACGCGCTCGACGGTCTGGCCGGTTTCGGTCGCGATGATCTGGCTGAGGCGCTCGCGCATCTTGATGATCTCGCGCGCCTCGATGTCGATGTCGGTGGCCGGCCCCATGACGCCGCCCGACGGCTGGTGCAGCAGGAAACGGGTGTTCGGCAGGCAGAAGCGCAGCTTCTTCTCGCCCGCCGAATAGATCAGCGCGCCGGCCGAGGCGACCCAGCCGGTGCCGATCATGAAGATCGGCACGCTCGAGCGCACGAACTTGATGATGTCGTGGATCGAATCGCCGGATTCGACGTGGCCGCCGGGCGAGTTGACGTAGACGTGGATCGGTTTCGAGGATTCGTCGGCAAGAGCGAGGATGCGGGCGACGACGTCGCGTGCCAGCTTGTCGTTGACCTGGCCGAACACCATGACCTTGCGCCCCTTGAAGAGGCGGGACTCCAGCTCGTTGCCGGCGCCCTCGGCGGGCTTGTCTTTCTGCGGCTTCTCCCGCTCGTCCGGCTCGTCGTCCTCGTCGTCGAGATGAATGGGTGGAAACTTGCTCAATTCTGCCTCCTGGTCGAATTCGGTGGCCGGGCTCGCCGGCGCGCGGGGCGATTAGTAGCAGCGAACGCGACGGCATTCCAGCGGTGCCCGCCGCGCGCCCGGGCACCGGCACTCTGATGATAATTGCGCGCTATTGCGAAGAATCGTACCTTGCGACGTGGCGATAACGGATCGTCCGAGCCGGGATCCGGCCAGCGGGAGGGAACTGACATGACCGTATCACGCCGAAGCGTTCTCGCGGGAATGGCCGCGGCCACCACCGCCGTCGCCGCTCCCTATGTGGCGCGCGGCGCCGAGGCGAAGACGCTCAAGATCAGCCACCAGTTTCCCGGCGGCACGATCGACAGCGGCGATTTTCGCGACCGGCTGGTCCGCAAATTCGCGGCCGAGATCGAGAAGCGCACCGGCGGTGGGCTGAAGTTCGAGATCTATCCCAACTCGTCGCTGATGAAGACGGTGGCCCAGTTCTCGGCGCTGCGCAAAGGCGCGCTCGACATCAGCCTCTACCCGCTGGCCTATGCCGGCGGCGAGGTCCCCGAGGTCAATATCGGACTGATGCCCTGCCTCGTCAGCACCTATGCCCAGGGCCTCGCCTGGAAGAAGGCCCAGATCGGCCAGGATCTGATGGCCGGCATCGAGAAGAAGGGCGTCAAGATCATCACCTGGATCTGGCAGGCCGGCGGCATCGCCTCGCGCGCCGGCGCCGTCATCGAGACCGGGGACGTCAAGGGCCTCAAGATTCGCGGCGGCAGCCGCGAGATGGATCTGATGCTGAAGGAGGCCGGCGGCATCATCTCGAGCGTCCCCTCGAACGAGATCTACGCGGCGATGCAGACGGGCTCGCTCGACGCCGCGGTCACCTCGTCGACCAGCCTGATCAGCTTCCGCCTCGAGGAAATCTCCAAGAACGTCACCGACGGCCGCAACGGCAGCTTCTGGTTCATGCTCGAGCCGCTGCTGATGTCGAAGGCGATCTTCGATGGGCTGCCGAAGGACCAGCAGGCGGCGATCACCGCGGTCGGCGAGGCGATGGAGCCGTTCGCCCTTGACGCCGCAAAGGCCGACGACGAGGAGCTCGCCAAGGTCTACGGCAAGGCCGGCGTCAAGGTCAGCGACTTCACGCCGGTGGCGCTCGGCCACTGGCGCGAGGTCGCGGAGGCGACGGCCTGGAAGGATTTCGCCGCCCGCAACGAGGAATGCGCCCGGCTGCTCAAGCTCGCGGAGAACGTCACGGCTTGAGCGAGCTGCTCGAAGGCGCGCAACGAGGAACGCGACCGGCTGCCGAAGCCGGCCGCCGGGAACGCCACGGATTGGGCCGGCTGCTCGGCGCCGCGCATCGTCTCGTCGATCGGATCAACGGCATCCTCATCGCGGCGAGCGCGATCGCCGCCGGAGTCGCCGGCTGCGTCCTCACCTGGGAGGTCGCCGGCCGCTATTTCTTCAAGATCCCGAGCGACTGGCAGGACGAGCTCTCGGTCTTCCTGCTGGTCGGGGCGACCTTCTGCTCGGCCGCCTGGATCCAGGCGCGGCGCGGCCATGTCGGGATCGACGCGCTGCACGAGATCCTGCCGCCGGCGGCCGACCGCGCGCGGCGCTTCCTCGCCGATGTCGCCGCCTTCGCCTTCTGCCTGTTCTTCGCCTGGAAGTGCTGGACCCTGCTGCTCGAGGCCTGGGAGGAAGGCCAGACGACGTCCTCGCCCTGGGGACCGCCGATGTGGATCCCATACGGGCTGATGTCGGTCGGGATGAGCGTGCTCGCCGCGCAGCTGCTGCTCCAGGTGCTCGACCGCTTCGTTGCCGTGCCGGAACGATGAGCCCGCTCGCCGTCGGCCTGCTCTACGGCGGCGCCACCTTCGCCGCGCTGTTCTCCGGCATCCCGATCGCCTTCGCGCTGGGCGCGGTCGCGACGGTCTTCATGATGTTCTTCATGCCGACGGCGTCGCTCGATACCGTGGCGCAGAACGTCTACGAGGAGATGGCGAGCATCACCCTCCTCACCATCCCGCTCTTCATCCTCAAAGGCGCGGCAATCGGCAAGTCGCGCGCCGGCCAGGATCTCTACGCGGCGCTGCACGCCTGGCTGCACCGCATCCCGGGCGGGCTCGGCGTCGCCGTCGTGCTCGCATGCGGCCTCTTCGCGGCGATGGCCGGATCGAGCCCGGCGACCTGCTCGGCGATCGGCAGCTCGGGGATCCCGGAGATGCGGCGGCGCGGCTACTCGCCGGGCTTCGCCGCCGGGCTCGTCGCGGCGGGCGGCACGCTCGGCATCTTGCTGCCACCGTCGATCACGCTGATCCTCTACGCCGTCGCCGCCGAGCAGTCGCTGGGGCGGCTGTTCCTCGCCGGCGTCGGGCCCGGCATCCTGCTGGTCGCGCTCTTCGCGATCTACGCCGTGCTGCGCTATCAATTCGAGGTGCGCGGCGCGACCGCGACGGCCGCCGCCGGCGGGGCGCGCTCGGCGCTCATCAGCAGGGACAGCTACACGATGCGCCAGCGCTTCGCGGCGCTGCCGCGCATCCTGCCGTTCCTCATCCTGCTGACCGGCGTCATGGTAGCGCTCTACGGCGGCATCGCGACGCCATCCGAGACCGCCGGCCTCGGTGCCGTGCTGGCGCTGATCCTGATCGCGGTGGTCTACAACGCCTGGCGGCTCTCCGACCTCAAGCCGATCTTCGAGAGCACGCTCGGCGAGAGCGGCATGATCATGATGATCATCGGCATGAGCCTCCTCTACTCCTACGTCATGAGCTATCTGCATATTTCGCAAGGCGCGGCGGAATGGATCGTCGGGCTGCATCTCTCGAAATGGCTGCTCTTCGCAGCGATCGCACTGATGATCGTCGTGCTCGGGTTCTTCCTGCCGCCGGTCAGCATCATCCTGATGACGGCGCCAATCATCCTGCCGCCGCTGCGCGCCGCCGGCTTCGAACTGGTGTGGTTCGGCGTCGTCATGTCGGTGATCATGGAGATGGGACTGATCCACCCGCCGGTCGGGCTCAACATCTTCGTCATCAACCGGATCGCGCCGGACATCGGCCTCAAGGACATCGTCTGGGGCACGTTTCCCTTCGTCCTGCTGATGATGCTGGCGATCGTCATCCTCTGCGTCTTCCCGGGGATCGCGACCGGCTTGCCCGATCTCGTCTACGCCAAGTGACGCCGTGACATTGTCGTAGCTTCCGGCGTTAATGCGACATGCGTTTGATCGTCTGTATCGTCGTGCTGGCCGTCACCGTGCTCGACGCCCGCTTCGGGCAGACGGGCACGGCGATCCAGATCGCCGGCTTCGTCACGTGCGGCCTCCTGGCGCTCTCGGTGGTCGTCGATTTCGTCTACCCCGAACATCCCGAGGACGACGCGACGCATCAGGCGCGCCAGGAGGCTGGTGATTAGGTCGGCCCTCCCGCTGGCGATCGCCCTGACGCTGATCGCGGTTGGGCCGGCGACGGCAGCGCCAGCGCCACCCGTCGATCTCGCGCTGGTCATGGCGGTCGACGTCTCCGAGAGCGTCACCGAGGACGAGTACGTCCTGCAGCACGAAGGAATCGCGCGCGCCTTCGAGGATCCCCACATCCAGTCGGCGATCGGCGACGGCGCGCATGGCGCGATCGAGGTCGCGGTCATGGAATGGTCCGACCGCGACAAGCAGGTCGTGACGGTCGATTGGACGCGGATCGGCGACGCTGCCGGCGCGCGCAACTTCGCCGCTACGGTACGCGCCACGCAACGCTCGTCGCGCGGGCTGACCGCGATCGGCGATGCGCTGCTCGCGGCGAAGGGATTGCTCGACCGCGCCCCGGCCGCCGCCGACCGCAGGCTCATCGATCTCTCGGGCGACGGCATGGCGAATATCGGACCGCCGGTCGAGGCGGTGCGCGACGCCCTGCTCGGCGCCGGCATCACGATCAACGGCCTCGCCATCCTCGCCAGCGAGCCGTGGCTCAGCGACTATTACAATCAGTACGTGATCGGCGGCAGCGGCGCGTTCCTCATCGAGGCCGAGGATTTCGCCTCCTTCGACACCGCGATGCGCAGCAAGCTGCTGGGCGAGGTCGCGGGCGTGCCATCGCCGCCTTTCGCAGGCAGGCGGGGCTAGCATTTACCCGTTTCGTCACGGCCGGGCATGACGACGGTGGGGAAATCGGCCGCCGAAGCGACGGCCGACTCCTTTCAGATGCAGTAGGTCTTCAGCGGCGCGAAACCGTTGAAGCCGACCGAGGAGTAGCTCGAGGTGTAGGCACCGGTCGAGAGGATCTCGATCTTGTCGCCGGCCTCGAGTGCGAGCGGCAGCTGGTACTCGGTCTTCTCGTAAAGGATGTCGGCGCTGTCGCAGCTCGGACCGGCGAGGATGACCGGCCCGGTCGGGCCCTCGCACGGCACCTTGATACGGTACTTGATGCTCTCGTCCATCGTCTCCGCGAGGCCGTTAAACTTGCCGATGTCGAGATAGACCCAGCGCTTGTCCTCGTCGTAGTCCTTGCGCGAGATCAGCACGACCTCGGCCTGGATGACGCCGGCATCGCCGACGATCGAGCGGCCGGGCTCGACGATGATCTCGGGCAGGTCGTTGCCGAAATGCCGGGTCATCGCCGTCATCACCGCCGCGGCATAGCGCTCGATGCCGAGGACGTCGCTACGATAGCGCGCCGGGAAACCGCCGCCGATGTTGACCATCTTGAGCTGGATGTCGGACTGTGCGAGCACCGAGAATATCGCGGCGACGCGGCCGATCGCGCCGTCCCATTGCGTCAGGTCGGTCTGCTGAGAGCCGACGTGGAACGAGACGCCGTAGGGCTCGAGCCCGAACTGACGCGCCTGGCGAAGCAGGTCGACGGCCATCTCCGGCGTGCAGCCGAACTTGCGCGACAGCGGCCACTCGGCGCCCTCGCACTCGACGAGGATGCGGCAGAAGACGCGCGCACCAGGGGCGGCGCGGCTCAGCTTCTCGAGCTCGCCGATGCTGTCGAAGGCGAAGAGGCGGACGCCGTGCTGGTAGGCGTAGGCGATGTCGCGCTCTTTCTTGATCGTGTTGCCGAACGAGATGCGCTCGGGACGCGCACCCTGCTCGAGGCAGAGGTCGACCTCGCCCCGGCTCGCGACGTCGAAATTCGACCCGAGATTGCGCAGCATGGAGACCACCTCGGTCGCCGGGTTCGCCTTGACGGCGTAGAACACCTTGGCGAGCGGCAGGTGCCAGCGCAGCATATGATAGCCGTGCGCGACGGTGTCGAGGTCGACGACGAGGCACGGCGTCGCCGGCTGCGCCGATGCGAGGAAGGCGGCGATCTTGGGATTGAGCTCGGTCTCGTCGGCGCAGCCGACGCGCAGCGTCTGTTCGACGAGCGGCTCACGCGGGACGAGCTTGAGTGCAACAGCGGAATTCGAGCGAGTCTTGGCCATTGTCGTATCCTCCGAGGCCGCCTTTCGGGCAGCGACAGGAACGGCGCAAAGAGTCGGTCGTGCGAAACCGATCGCACGCCGGAGCGAAGATGCAGGCGGGGTTCTAGCTTAGACTGCTCGGATCAATCGTCCGGCGACCGCGCGTACTTCGCGCGACAGCGACGCATCTTGGGTAGCGGAAACGACAGGGCATCACGGCCCCGCGTCGGATTGCAACCATATCGACCTCCCTCTCGGGACCGGTCCACAAGACCGGATCTGCCAAAAGAGACGCGTTACGTCGTTGCATAACCACCAAGGGCCATAGGCACGTGCGATGTGCGTCAACTCGGTTCTAAATACGCTTAGGGTCCCGAGATGCAAGGATTATTTT
>JAQGID010000016.1 GCA_028291405.1 Rhodospirillales bacterium
CTGCGTCCTCGACGAGGTCGACGCGCCGCTCGACGACGCCAACGTCGACCGCTTCTGCCGCCTGGTCGAGGAGATCGCGGCAAGCGCCGAGACGCGATTCCTCATCATCACCCATCACCGCGTCACCATGGCGCGGATGGATCGGTTATTCGGCGTCACCATGTCCGAGCGCGGCATCTCGCAGCTCGTCTCGGTCGACCTCCAGCAGGCCGAGCGGATTCGGCTGACGGCATAGGGTTGAGTAAGGGCACTCGCAGGCTTCGTCATGCCCGGGCTTGACGAGAAGAAGGGCGCGGCACAATCAAGGGCAGCACACCATGAACCTGAACCTCACCGGCAAGACAGCCCTGATCACCGGCGGCTCGAAGGGCATCGGCTTCGCGGTGGCGCAGCACCTCGCCGAGGAAGGCTGCCACCTGCACCTCGTGGCACGCGATCCGGCGGCGCTCGAGGATGCGCGGGCGGCGATCACTGCTCGCTATGCAGTCTCCGTCACGGTCCATGCCATCGATCTTGCCAAGGCCGACAACCTCGCCGCCCTGGTCGAGCCGTGCCGGACGATCGACATCCTGGTCAACAACGCCGGCGCCATCCCGGCCGCGAGCCTCGACCAGACCGACGACAAATCCTGGCGCGAAGCCTGGGACCTCAAGGTCTTCGGCTACATCAACCTGACCCGCATGGCGTTGGCGGCGATGACTTCGCGCGGGAGCGGCGTCATCGTCAACGTCATCGGTGTCGGCGGCGAGCGGCCGGCGCCGGGGATCATCGCCGGGGGCACCGCCAACGCCGCGCTGATGGCCTTCACGCGGGCGCTCGGCAGCACCAGCCTCGAGCACGGCGTTCGCGTCGTCGCGGTCAATCCCGGCTCGGTCGCGACCGAGCGGCTGATCCGCCAGCAGCGCCGCCACGCCGAGCGCCAGCTCGGCGATCCCGAGCGCTGGCGCGAGCTCGTCAAGGCGCTGCCGCTCGGCCGCGCGATCGAGCCCGACGAGGTCGCCGACCTCGTGGCTTTCCTCGCCTCCGAGCGCGCCAGCTACATCAGCGGCGCGATCTATACGATCGACGGCGGCCGCTCGGCGCGGGCGTGAGCCGGCGCGACGCGGCGTGCGCCGGCAACCGTCCCGGTCAAGAATGGGCGGCCGAGAGACGAGCGACGAACTCCTGGGCCGGGTCACGCTTCACGACAATGCTGCTGGACTCAGCCGGCGGCGCGGCGGGGTTCGCGAGACGCCCGACGAACTCCTGGGCCGGATCGCGCTTCACCACGATGCTGCTGGACTCGGCCGGCGGCGAGGCTGGGTTCGCGACATGCTCGATCCAGGCGCGGCTGGGATCATAAGCGGAGTCTGCATGGGCGGGGGCAGCCGCGGTGACTGCAACGAAGGCGCTCGCGAGCAGGACGGGGAGTGACATCGGGCGGGTCATGATGGACCTCCTACGACGGGCGAACCGGCACAGCTGCGGTCGTCCGCAACTTTCATGACGTTCGTCACGAATATAAACATGACGATCGACATGATAAGAATCAAGCCTGCCTCCGCAGAATTTTTCGGGGCGTCCGGCGGCGCCGGCTGGTCTTTAATCGGCGTCGGAACACGCTACATATGTTTATCTGACGGTCGTCATCAAAGGAGTCCGTCATGCGACTGACCAAGGCCCAGCGGGCCGAGAACCACGACCGGATCATCGACGTCGCGGCCAGGCTGTTCCGGGAGAAGGGCGTCGACGGGGTCGGGATCGACGAGATCATGGAGGAAGCCGGACTGACCCACGGGGCGTTCTATGGACACTTCCCGTCGAAGACCGCACTCGTCGCCGAGGCGGGCGCACACGCGCTCGACCGGTCGGGTTTGAAGAGGCTCGAAGGAGATATCCCGCCCGGCACGCGAAAGAACTTCAGCGAGCTGGCGCGGAACTATCTATCGGTGACGCATCGCGACGATCCCGGGGACGGCTGCGCCATCGCAGCGCTGGCGGCCGATATCGGCCGCCAGGACGAAAGCGTCCGGGCATTGTTCGCGCGGCATCTCGACGCGAACGTCGATGAGCTCGCCGAACGGCTGCCGGGCGACCGGAAAACGGCCCGCAGCGACGCCATCGTCAAATACGCGACGATGGTGGGCGCCCTGGTGATGGCCCGCAGCGTCGGCAAGGGCCAGCTCTCCGAAGAGCTGCTCGACACCGTGCGCGAGCGGCTCGAGATCGACCAGGAGCGGCTGGATGGGCCGCCAGCCGACAGCACGCGCCGGCGCCGACCGAGCGTATAAGAGAAGCAGACGTCAGGTACTAACTGCTACATCGCGTCGATACAGCGTCGCATCTCGACCGCCATGCGGTCGGCGGCGAAGTGACAGCGCCTGCCGTGGCCCGGCAGGATCCATTCGAAACGATGCTCGGCAAGGCGCCGCATCGAGCGCGTCTGCTCCTCCCAATCGTACCAGCAGACCTCGCGCGAGGCGCCGATGCGGTCGTGCTCGTCGCGCCACGAGACGTGGTCGCCGGAGAACAGGAATTCCTCGTGCAGCAGGCAGACCGAGCCGCGCGTATGGCCGGGCACCGGGATGACCAGCAGATCCTCGGCCAGGGCGATCGACTCCTCGCCCTCGAGCCATCGCTCGACATCGAGCGTCCCGGGCTGACGGTCGGCCGCGTGCAGGATCCGCTCGCAGCCGAAATGCGCCCGGAAGCGGCGGTGGTCGGCGACGTCGTCCTGGTGCGTCAGCAGCATCAGCGCGACACCGCCGAAATCCTCGAGCCGGCGGACGACCGGCGCCGTGAACCGCGGCGAATCGACGAGAACGTTGCCCTGCGCGCGGCGGATCAGATAGCTCGCCGCGCCGTAGCTCGCCTTGGCGTGGTAGCCGCAATGATAGACTTCGCCGGCAATGCGCTCGGGGAACGCGGCGAGCGCCGGCGCGAGATCGTCGCCCGCGACGGTGCCGATCGAGCCCGTCGGACACGCGGCGAGCGCCATCAGGGCGCGCAGCCGTTCCGCGGAATCGCGCGGCTGGCGACGCACGAAAGAGGTTTCGCCGGCGTCGGCGAAGCTCGCCGGCGCCACCCAGCGGCAGGTACCGCAATCGATGCAGCTGTGATCGACGTAGAAGTCGCCGGCGACATTGGCCGGAAGACGGTGCTTCACGCTGGCCATTCGGCTAATATAGGGCGATCCGTCGCGCCCTGCGAGCCTCGCTGCGGCCGGCGCCGCGAACCGGGTTGCGGCAAGAGGGCGCAATGAACTTCCGCCGCCTTGACACCCCTCCGGCCTGCTTTTATGTTTCGCGCCGTTTTGGCGCTTCCGCGCGAGCGGGGCGGCCGTTGGGGCGAGCTCGATCGTTGGTGCTGTGAACCATGAGCGAGAACGGGCCTCCCGACGATCTGAAGTCGCTCGGCGAGCGGCTCAGCAAGGCGCGCCGCGACCGTAAGGTTCCGGCGGAGGATGTCGGGGCCGGCAACGGCGGTTTCAACGCCGCCCTCGGGGTCGGTCTCCGCATCGGCATGGAATTGGTCGTCGCCGTGGTTTGCGGCCTCGGCGTCGGATGGTTGATCGACCAGGGTCTGGGGACGCGGCCCTGGGCGATGATCGGTTTTTTGTTCTTGGGGTTCGCGGCGGGGCTGGTCAACGTCTACCGCGTGATGAATAACCTGGGCATGGCCGCCACCTATCGCGGGCCGGCGCCGTCGGCTCCGGCGACGAAAGAGGACGAAGAGGACTAAAGTGGCGGTAGAGCAAGCGACAGAGCACGGCGCATCCCCCCTCCATCAGTTCGTGATCGAGCGGCTGGTGCCGCTGCACATCGGGCACGTCGACATCTCGTTCACCAATTCGTCGCTGTTCATGACGATCGCCGTCGTGGCGATCACCGGCTTCATCATGTTCAGCATGAGCGGCGCGCAGCTGGTGCCGACGCGCTGGCAGTCGGTCGCCGAGTTGTTCTACGAGTTCATCGCCAACATGGTGCGCGACAACGTCGGCAGCGCCGGACGGCAGTATTTCCCGTTCATCTTCTCGCTGTTCATGTTCGTGCTGTTCGGCAATCTGATCGGCATGATCCCGTTCACCTTCACCTACACCAGCCACATCATCGTCACCTTCGCGATGGCGTTCTTCATCTTCGTCGCGGTAACGCTGATTGCGATCAAAAGGCACGGCTTCCATTTCTTCACCTATTTCGCCCCCAAGGGCTTGCCGGTGCCGCTGCTGATCCTGTTGATCCCGATCGAGATTATCTCGTACTGCATCCGGCCGATGACGCTGTCGATCCGGCTCTTCGCCAATATGATGGCCGGGCACACGATGCTCGTGATCTTCGCCGGCTTCGTCTTCGCGCTCGGCATCTTCGGGGTCCTCCCGCTGGCGTTCGACGTCTTCTTCATTCTGCTGGAGCTGCTCGTCGCGGTGCTGCAGGCCTATGTCTTCACGATCCTGACCTGCATCTACCTGCACGACGCCATCCACCTGCACTGATCTCACCCCCCTCAACCAAAAGCCAACCAACCAAAGGAACGCACCATGGAACTCGCCTCCGCCCAGGTCATCGGCGCCGGCCTCGCCTGTATCGCTCTCGTCGGCGCCGGCATCGGCATCGGCAACATCTTCGCCGCCCTCGTCTCGTCGATCGCTCGCAACCCAGCCTCGCAGGCGCAGATCACGACGCCCGCGCTGCTCGGCTTCGCGCTCGCCGAGGCGACCGGCCTCTTCGGCCTCGTCATCGCCTTCATCATCCTCTACGCCCGCTGATCGGCTCGCGCGGATCTCGAGCCATTCGTCCATGAGCTGGGTGCCCAATGCCGCAACTTGACGTCTCGACGTTCCCTTCGCAGGTCTTCTGGCTCGTCGTCACCTTCGCGGTGCTCTACGTGCTGATGGCGAGGCTCGCCATTCCGAGGATCGAGGCGGCGGTCGAGGGGCGGCGCGTCCGGATCGAGGGCGATCTCGACCGCGCCGGACGAATGAAGTCCGAAGCCGAAGCGGTCATCGCTGCCTATGAGAAGGCCCTCGCCGACGCGCGCCACCAGGCGCAGCTGACGATGAAGGAGACGACCGACCGGCTCAACGCCGCGGCCGCCGAGCGGCAGAAGGCAGCGGCGGCGGCGATCGCCGAGCGCACCGCCGCTGCCGAGGCCCGCATCGCCGCGGCAAAGCGCGCGGCGATGGCCGATCTCCGCACCATCGCGGTCGACGTCGCGCGCAGCGCGGCGGCGCGGCTCGTCGGCACCGAGGTCGACGAGGCACGAGCCGGCGCCGCGGTCGATGCCGTGCTCAAGGGACATGCCTGATGGAAATCCTTCGCGACCCGGAAATCTGGGTCCTCGTCGCCTTCCTCATCGTCGTCGTCGGCGGCTTCATCAAGGCCGGTCCGACGATCGCCAAATCGCTCGACGACCGCGCCCAGCGCATCAAGCTCGAGCTCGACGAGGCGCGGCGGCTGCGCGAGGATGCCGAGCGCACCCTCGCCGAGTACCAGCGCAAGCAGCGCGACGCGCTGAAAGAGGCCGAGGACATCGTCGCCCACGCCAAGGCGGAGGCCGAGCGCATTGGCCGCCAGGCGGCGATCGACCTCGAAGCCATGCTCGAGCGCCGCATCAAGCAGGCCGAGGAAAAGATCGCCCAGGAAGAGGCGAAGGCGGTCGCCGACGTGCGCAATACCGCGATCGACATCGCGATCGCCGCGGCGCGGCAGATCATCGTCGAGCAGCTCGACGCCAAGACGGGCGGGGCGCTGATCGACGGCGCGATCGCAGCGCTGCCCCAGCAGCTGCATTAGGGTCTGAGGGCCTTCGAGCCCTCGACGTCTTCAGTTCTCTTGCTTTAGTCACAACCCTCGTCTTCCCCGCGAACGCGGGGAAGACGAGGGTTACGATGGACGCCGCCCTTGCCGCTCAGTGCTTGTGGCTCGCCGCAAATCCGGCCTTCTGCTCGGCCGACGCCTCGTTCTGATACTTCGCCTTCCACTCCTCGTACGGCATGCCGTAGACGATCTCGCGCGCCGTCGGGTCGGATACCTCGACGCCGCGCTCCTCGGCCGCCGCGCGATACCATTTCGACAGGCAGTTGCGACAGAAGCCGGCGAGGTTCATCAGATCGATGTTCTGCACGTCGGTGCGCTCGCGCAGGTGGTCGACGAGGCGGCGGAAGGTCGCGGCCTCGAGCTCGGTGCGGGTCTTGTCGTCCATGTGCTGTCTCCTGATCGCTCTCTTCCCAATCTAGGGAGCCGAGGCCGCTTGCGCTAGAGACCGCGCTGCGTCGCCTCGATCAGCCACAGGACGACGGCGCGCAGCGCCTCGGCCTTGGTGGCGCCGGCGGCAAGCTGCTCGGCGTAGACCCGCCGCTGCGCATGGGCGCTGGTGCCGCGCGCCAGGATCTCCCGCGCGTGATCGACCTCCGCGGTGCAGCCGAAACGCGCCGCGTCCTCGGCGATCAGCGCCAGCATCTCACCGAGCAGCTCGCCGTAGGGAACGATCTCGCGCCGCCCGAAATCGACGAGTCCCTGGTCGATGCCGTAGCGCTGCGCCCGCCAGCGGTTCTCGTTGATCAGCATCCGCGCATAGATCCGCCAGCGCTGATTGTCGCGCTTCAGCCGCCAGAGCATGCGCAGCAGGCAGCGGTAGAGCGCCGCGATCGCGATGCCGTCGTCGATCAGCGTGCAGATGTCGGTGATCCGCATCTCGAGGGTCGGGAAGCGATGGCTCGGGCGAACGTCCCACCAGAGCTTCGTCGCGTCCTCGATGAGCCCGGCGCCGGTCAGGATGTCGACGTGGCGGTTATATTCGCCGAAGCTCTCGAAGCGATCGGGCAGGCCGGTGCGCGGCATGGCGTCGAAGACGCTGACGCGGTAGGAATGCAGCCCGGTGTCGTCGCCGCGCCAGAACGGCGACGAGGTCGACAGCGCCAGGAGATGCGGCAGGAAATAGCGGATCTGGTTCATCAGATCGACGCGCAGCTCGTCGTCACCGAGGCCGATATGGACGTGCATGCCGCAGATGACGAGGCGCCGCGCCACACCCTGCAGGTCGCGCTCCAGCGTCGTATAGCGCTCGCGCGCCGTCGGCTTCTGGGCGTCCCAATCGGCGAAGGGATGCGTCGAGGCGGCGATCGGCGCCATGCCGTGCCGTGAAGCGATGGCGACGATCGCGGCGCGCAGCCGGGCGAGATCGGCGCGCGCCTCGCCGATGCTGCCGCAGACTCCGGTACCAACCTCGATCTGGGAGCGCAGGAACTCGGGGCTGACGTGCTTGCCCAGGAGGCGCTCGCATTCCGCGAGGAGCTCCGGCGGCGGATCGCCGACCAGCGCGCCGGTGACGCGGTCGACGAGGAGATATTCCTCCTCGATGCCGATTGTGAACTCGGGCTCGCCGATCATGCGGCGTGCTCGATACGGTAGAGATCCTCGCGCGCCAGGATCGGCTGCAGCGCCGCCGCGAGGATCGCGGCCCAGCCGCCCGCGCCCTCCGGCGTCGCGATGAGATCCTGGCGCAGCTCGATCGCGACATGCGGCAGCCCCGCGGCGGCGGCATGGGTATGCGCCGAGTGGCCGGCGGGCTCGCGCGCCGAATAGGGCTCATTGTCGCCGACGACCAGTGCCGGATCGGACGCGAGGGCGGCGATCAGCGGGACCGGCAGACGGCGGTCTTTGTCCCACAGGATCCCGACATGCCAGGGCCGCGCGAAGCCGTTCATCACCGGCGTGAAGCTGTGGATGGAGATCACCGCCGGCACGACACCGCCGGCGGTGAAGCCGGCGAGCTCGCTGGCGATCGCCGCATGATAGGGATCGAAGCAGGCGGCGGCGCGGGCGGCGCGGTCGGCTCGCGAGAGGCCGAAATTGCCCGGCACCTCGATCCCGTCACTCTCGCCGGCGATCGAGGTGGGATCGTCGAGCGCGCGGTTGCAGTCGATGACCAGCCGCGAATATCCCGCGAGCACCGCCCTCGCGTCGAGCAGCACGGCGAGGCGGCGCGTCACCTCGCCGGCGCCGATGTCCCAGGCGACGTGACGCGCCAGCGCAGGCTCGTCGAGGCCGAGACCCTCGAGGCGGCGCGGCACCGCGTTGCTGGCGTGATCGCAGATCAACAGCACCGGCGCCCGCCCCGCCTCGTTCACGAGCTCGAAGGCCGGCGGATCGCCGGCGACCAGCAGCTCCGCCCGATCAGCGTTCATCATCCTCGTCCCGCAACCTCCCGGCAGAGGGAGATAGGTGCGGGATCGAGGATAGCGAGCGAAGCGCTCGCGCGCTGCTCAGAAATTCGCCGCCTTCTGCAACCGGGCGGCGCCCTTCGGCAGCTCGAACAGCCCTTCCGGCAGCGATTCGATGAAGCTCTTGGCCTCGGCGACCTTCACGACATCGGCGTATTTCGCGTTCATGTCGCAGAGATTGATGGCATGGCTCGCTTCGGAGCGATCGAAGCAGCCTTCCTCGGCGATCGCGATGCGGAAATTGTTGCTGAAGGCGTCCAGAACCGTCGCCCGCACGCAGCCGCTCGTCGTCGTCCCGGTGACGATGAGGCTGTCGCATCCGAGCAGGATCAGATAGCTCATCAGATTGGTGCCGAAGAAGCCGCTCGGCTTCTGCTTGAGGACGACGATGTCCTGCGGCGCCGGCGCGATCTCGTCGATGATCTCGTTGCCGTCGCGATTCGAGATCGGCGCCGCCACATCCTCGCCGTTGCGGCCGTTCTTCCAGGCCCAGCTTCCGGAATCCCAATTGTCCTCGCGGCGCACGCCTGTCGTGTAGATGACGGGCACGCCCTTCTCATGCGAAGCGTCGATCAGCTCCTTGATCTGGGCGACGCCGTCCCAGGCCTCGGCGCCACAGGAGTTGCGCCAGCGCTTGATCGATTCGAGGATCGGCTCGGGCTTGTCGCCGCAGAACGCGTAGTTGACGTCGATGACGAGCAAGGCAGGGCGCTTGCCGAAGCCGCCGCGCGCGCCGTAGCCGGCGGCGCCGAAGACCTGCTTGTCGCGTTCGGTGAGAAATTTGTTCCAGATCGGCTCAGACATCGGGGGACTCTCCTTCGTTCGAAGTCGCTGTTTGGTCACATGCCGCCGGCTTGCGCCGCCTTGACGAACTGCATGTCGATGATCGCCTCGTAGGGGACGTCGCTCTTGAGGATGCCGGCCTCGCGGACGACCGATTGCGCCGTCGACCAGGCTTCAGGCGTGACCATGCCGTCCTTGCTCCACAGTTCGTCCGCGAGCGAGCGGTCGATCGTCGCCTTGAGGTCGTCGGCCGACATCGTCGGGAACTCCTTGTGCGCGATCTCCATCGCCCCGGCCGGGTCATCGTAGGTCGCCTTGAGGCCGCGCATGACGGCCTTGACGAAGGACTGGACCAGCGCCGGATCCTTCTGGATCGAGTCATAGCGCACGTTGAGCGTCGAATAGGCGTAGGCGCCGAGCTCCTTCGGAACGTTGTAGATCGGCTCGCCCCAGATCCCCTGGCGCTCGCCCTGCGATATGAAGGGCTCGGTGACGACGGCGATCTGCGCCTGCTTGGTCTTGAGCGCGGCGAGCCCGGCCGCCGAGGTCGTCTCCATCACCGTGACATCGGTTTTGTAGTCGAGCTTCCACTTGCCGAGGAGGTAGCGGGTGATCGAGTTCGGCGTGCCGCCGTAGAAACCCGAGGCGATCGTCTTGCCCTTCATATAGGTTGGCCAGTCGACGTCCTTGGACGGCTCCATCCCCGTCGCCGCGACAAGATAGACGTTGCCGCGATTGACGACGTTGACGACGCTGCGCAGCTCGGCGCCTTTCGCCTTGGCAAAGGCGTCGTGCTCGGGTCCGCCGATGAAGGCGAAGGCCTGTCCGGTGAGCACCGCGTTGGTATGGCCGGCGCCGCTCTCGACCGTCAGGATCTTGATCGCGATCCCTTCCTGGTCGAAGAAGCCTTTGCCGACCGCGACGTAGAGTGGCAGATAGCCAGTCCCGTGCAATGGCTCGGCAACGATGAGCTCGCGCTTGGTCTCGGCCTGCGCCGGCAGCGAGACGAGGATCGCAACAGCCGCGAGCAGAGAATGGACGAACGCGCTCTTCATGACAAAAGCCTTCCTTGTTGGCGGATGGAGGACCGACGAGCGGAGCCGCGTCAGCGAACGAGATCGCGGCGCAGCCAGCGCTCGAGCCAGGAGACGCCGACGTACATCGCGATCGAGAGGCTCGAGAGCACCAGCACGGCGACCCAGACGAGCGAGATCTCGTAGGTCTGGCCGGCGTAGAGAATCGTGCGGCCGAGCCCATGCTGCGAGGCGATGAACTCGCCGACGATGCTGCCGGTGAGCGCCAGCCCGATGTTCACCCGCAACACCGAGATCGTCCACGGCAGCACCGCAGGGACGATCAGCTTGCGGAACACCTGCCAGCGCGTCGCGCCGAGCGAGTAGAACAGGCGCTCGCCGTCGGGGTCGACGGCGCGCACGCCGGCATAGGTCGTCAGGGTCGAGACGACGAGGGTCAGCGCCGTCGCGATCGCAACCTTCGACGACAAGCCCATGCCGAAGATCAGGATGATCAGCGGCGCGAGCGCGAGCTTCGGGATCGATTCAAAGCAGATGACGAAGGGCTGCACGATCGCGGCGTAATTGCGCGACCACCAGAAGGAGAGGCCGAGCAGCGAGCCGAGCAGCGTCCCGAGCGCGAAGCCCATGATCGTCGCGCGGAAGGTGTAGGCGATGTCGACGAAGGCGTCGCCCTCCGTGAAGAACACAGTCAAGGTCTGCCAGATCTGGCTCGGACGCGACCAGAAGAAGGCATCGACCATGCCAATGTAGGCCGCCGCCTCCCAGGCCGCGATGACGAGGACGAACGCCAGCACCTGGACGAGGACGATCAGCCAGCTCGGCCATTGCCTCTCGACCGGCAGGCGGCGGGCCCGCGGAGGACCGCTCGGGCGGCGAGCGCCGAGCCGCAGCGGCGGTTGCCTGCCGATGGCGGCGGCGGAAAGACGGCCGATCGTCCGCTCGGTCATCATGCGCGTGCTCCATGGTTCGGGGCGATGGCGATCATGCGACGAGCGCCGTATCGCCGGGCTCGGCGAGCAAGGAGAGGCAATGCTGCTTGAGGGCGACGAAGCCCGGCTCGGTCACGAGCCCGCGATGACGCGGCCGCGGAAAATCGACCGTCAGATGCTCGACCACCCGGCCCGGGCGGGTCGCCATGACGTAGACCTCGTCCGAGAGGAAGAGGGCCTCCTCGATGTCGTGGGTCACGAAGACCACCGTCTTGCGGAACTCAGTCCAGATCCGCATCAGCCACTCCTGCATATGGCCCTTGGTCTGGGCGTCGAGCGCGCCGAAGGGCTCGTCGAGCAGGATGATGTCGGTATCGACCAGCAGCGTGCGCAACAGCGCGGCGCGCTGCCGCATGCCGCCCGAGAGCGAACGTGGGTATTGGTGCTCGAAGCCGCCGAGGCCGTAGCGTCGCAGATAGGGCTCGGCGCGGCCGCGTGCTTCCTTGCGGGACACGCCGCGGATCTCCATGCCCAGGATCACGTTGTCGAGCACGGTGCGCCAGGACAGCAGCAGATCCTTCTGGAGCATGTAGCCGACGCGCCCGATCGTGCCGGTGGCGTCCTCGCCGTCGATCAGCACCGCGCCGCCGCTCGGCGGCTGCAGCCCCGCGACGATGTTGAATAGGGTGCTCTTGCCGCAGCCGGACGGGCCGATCAGGCTGACGAACCGCCCTTCCTCCAGACTGAATGACACCGGTGCGAGCGCTTGGAATGGGCCGGTCGGTGTTGCAAAAGTCGTCGTGACATCCTTGAGCTCAAGCTTGGTGACCGCCGTCATCGTCCCTCCGTTAAACCACAGCCCCCTTCACCCGACGATCGAAGCACAAATCGTGCCAGCGGGGCATCCGCGGCGGCCTGCGGCCGCCGAGGTGTCCGGAAGGTCGGGTCGCTGTTCCGAATCGCCGCCGAATTAGGCGCTGTGCCATTGCCAGGGCAAAAGCCTTGCGGCGTCGCCGACGCAATCGCACGACCCCGGAGGTACGAATCGCGGGGCTGGTTAACGGCGTGTCGCCGACCTGTCCTCACCCGCGCGCGCCGCCTCGTACCGGTCTTGTCCGAGATCACCAATTCGTAGATCATTCAACGAAATTCCGCTCAGCGGGAACCGTTGGACAACGACGATCGCACGGACAGGTGACGATGCAGCCGCCGCGATTGCTGGAGAACCGTTGGTGGATCGTCGGCGCGTCGGCCGTCGGGCTGACCGTCGGAACCGGCTCGATTCTCGCGATCAACTTCGCGGTCTTCGTCAAACCGGTCACCGAGGAGCTGGGATGGAGCCGAGGCGCCTTCTCGGCGGCGCTGCTGGTCATGGGACTCGCCACGGTCTTCGTGCAACCGATCTTCGGCACGATGATCGATCGCTTCGGGGTGAGGAAGGCGTCGCTCCCGATGATCGTCGTCCTGTCGGTCGCGATCCCAGCGATGGGACTGATGGGGTCCTCGCTGATCGTCATGTACCTGATCTTCGCCCTCGCGGCGACGGGCGGCGCCGCGCAGGCGCCGCCGATGTACTCCAAGGCGGTTTCGATGTGGTTCGACAAGAAACGTGGCATCGCGCTCGGCCTCGCCACGTCGGGCTCGGCCTTCGGTACGATCCTGATGCCGCTCGAGGCGCATTACCTGGTCGAGCATTTCGGCTGGCGCGGCGCTTATTTCGGCCTCGGCGCCACTAATTTCGTCATCGCCTTCACCATGGTCGCGGTGTTCATCCGCGAGCCGCCAAGCTATCGCCTCAATCGGCCCAGCGCACCGGCCGCGCCCGGCGCGCCGGAACCGCCGGGCGTCAGGATTGGCGTCGCGCTGAAATCCTGGCCCTTCTGGGCGGTGACCTTGGCCTTCACACTCGGCGCGGTCACGATCAACGGGACTCTCGCGCATATCGTGGCGCTGCTCAGCGATCGCGGCTGGACCCCGGGCGATGCTGTCGGGGTCCTGTCGGCGTCGGGTGTCGCGGTCATCGCTGGCCGGATCGTCAGCGGCTGGCTTCTCGATCGGTCCACCCGGCCACTCGTTCCCAGCCTGTTGCTGCTGGTGCCGGCAATCGGCTGCGCCCTCCTCGCCAGCGGCTCCGCAGGCTCGGTCCCGATCGTCGGCGTCATGCTGCTCGGCTTCGGAATCGGCGCCGAGATCGACATGATGGGCTTTCTGATCAGCCGCTATTTCGGGCTGCGCTCCTTCGGGCAGATCCTGGGGTCCTGCTTCGTCGGCTTTGCCATCGGCGTCGGCGTCGGGCCCGTGCTGATGGGCGTGTCCTACGACACGACTCATTCCTATTACCTTGCGCTGATGGCCAACATCGCGGCAATGGCCGTCGCGACGCTGCTGCTCGGAACGCTCGGCACCTATGTCTACGCGAAGGGGTCGGACGCGAGGGCCGCCGCCCTGTCGGAGGCAGCAGCCCGCGCCTAGGCGATCCGCCGGCCTCGCCGCGCGATCAGCGGGCGATTTCGTGCCCGATGACCGCCCCGCCGATCGCGCCGCCGACCGTCGCCGCGGTCTTGCCCGATCCCTTGCCGAACTGGTTGCCGGCATAGGCGCCGGCGCCGGCGCCGAGCGTCTCAGCGCAAGCGCCGAGGCCGAGCGGCAGGACGATGACCAGCGCAACCGACGCGCGCCGCAACAGTAAGCCGCATTTCTCGTACATCACCGCACCTCAAGCTATGATTGTTCTGTGATGGCAACACCATCGCGCGCGCGATCATTCCCGAACCCATGTTATGCTGCTGCGGCAGCGTGACGGAGGATGCGATGGGCGGCAGCGACGGCAGCGAGACGAATTGGCGGGAGCACGGCGTCCGGGTCGTCCACGCCGGCGAGCTCGACACCAACACGCCGCAGACGCCCGGCATGTCGCGCGCCGCGGCGATCAACTTCGCTAGCGCCGGGGCACAGAAACTTTGGGCCGGCACCGTCCATATCCACGCCGATGCCAAGACCGGCGCGCATCACCACGGCGCGCTGGAGAGCGTCATCTACGTCGTCAAGGGCCGCGCCCGGATGCGCTGGGGATCGCAGCTCGAATACGTCGCCGAGGCCGGCCCCGGCGATTTCATCTTCGTGCCGCCCTACGTGCCGCACCAGGAGATCAACGCCAGCGCCGACGAGACGCTGGAATGCGTCCTCGTGCGCAGCGACCAGGAGGCGATCGTCGTCAACCTCGACATCGCCCCCGTCGAGAAGCCCGAGGCGGTGCATTGGGTCGATCCGATCCACGCCCATCCCAAGGGTTGATCCGCCATATCACTGACACATCGCCGCATCTATTGTTGATGCGAACCCGCGAAGCGCCTGAGAACACGGCGAGGGAGAAACCATGCGACGTCGAAGAAACGCGAAAATCGTTGCCACGCTGGGCCCGGCAACCTCGAGCCGGGAGTCCATCGCCGCCTTGTTCCAGGCCGGAGTCGACGTCTTCCGCCTGAATTTCAGCCACGGCGTTCAGGAGCATCACCGCGAGCGCGTCACCTTCATCCGCGAGATCGAGAAGAAGACCGGGCGGCCGATTGCCATCATGTGCGATCTGCAGGGTCCGAAGCTCCGGCTCGGCACCTTTGCCAAGGGCTCGGCGATGCTCGAAACCGGCGGCAAGTTCCGCCTCGAGCTGAAGGGCAAGCCGGGCGACGAGACGCGGGCGCCGCTGCCCCATCGCGAGATCTTCGCGGCGATGGAGCCGGGGACCGAGCTACTGCTCGACGACGGCAAGGTGCGGCTGCGCGTCGAGAGCTGCGGCCCCGGCTTCGCCGAGACGACGGTGATGGTCGGCGGCAAGCTGTCGGACCGCAAGGGCGTCAATGTTCCCAACGCCGTGCTGCCGCTCAGCGCGGTCACCGAGAAGGACCGCTCCGACCTCTCCTTCGCGCTCGATCTCGGCGTCGATTGGGTGGCGCTCTCCTTCGTGCAGCGGCCCGAGGACGTCGCTGAAGGGCGCAAGCTCGTTGCCGGCCGCGCCGGGCTGCTCGTCAAGCTGGAGAAGCCGCTCGCGATCCGTCACCTCGCGGAGATCATCGAGCTGAGCGACGCCGTGATGGTGGCGCGCGGCGATCTCGGCGTCGAGATGCCGCCGGAGGACGTGCCGCCCATACAAAAGCAGATCATCCACGCCTGTCGCGAAGCCGGCAAGCCGGTGATTGTCGCGACGCAGATGCTGGAATCGATGATCAACACGCCGACCCCGACGCGCGCCGAGGCCTCGGACGTCGCCACCGCGATCTACGATGGCGCCGATGCGGTGATGCTCTCGGCCGAGACCGCGGCCGGCAGCTTCCCGATCGAATCCGTCGCCATCATGAATCGCATCATCGCACGGGTCGAGCAGGACCCGCTCTATCGCCTGCAGATGGACGCGACCGAGCCGCCGCCCGAGCACACCTCGTCCGACGCGATCAGCGCCGCGGCGCGGCAGGTCGCCCGCACTGTCGACGCCGCCGCGATCGTCTCCTATACCACCTCCGGCGCCACCGCCCTGCGCGCGGCGCGTGAGCGGCCGCATGTGCCGATTCTGGTCCTGACCTCGAATCTCAATACGGCGCGCCGCCTCGCCCTGCTGTGGGGCGCGCACTGCGTTCATACGACGGATGTCTCGAATTTTGCCAATATGGTCGAGAAGGCGGTGCGCGCCGCGCATCGCGAGAGCCTCGCCGAGGCCAATCAGAGCATCGTCATCACCGCCGGCGTACCCTTCGGCACGCCCGGCGCCACCAACATCCTGCGCATCGCCTGGGTGCACGACTAGGTCGCTTACGAAGAAGCGCCCTGTTCGAATGGGCAGACTTGGGGCGGCGGGAGCCGCCCCAAGTCTGAATGATCCCCGTTCGCCTCAGTTGCTGCGGAACAGGTCCTGCGGGATACCCGCCGCGGAGAAGATATAGTCGCGCGAGGCTTCGAGCTGGTTGCGCAGCCGGGGCAAATCGACGTCGAGCAGCTGCCCCTTCCACTTGCGCACCTTACCCGCGACGATCACGGTCTCAACGTTGGTGCGGTCCATCAGCGAGACGACCGCACCAGGCACCTGGTTGAGCGGAGCCACGTTGATCCGGGTGGTGTCGAGCAGGATGATGTCGGCTTCCTTGCCTGGCGTGAGCGAACCAACCTTGTCGTCGAGCCGAAGGGCCTTCGCACCATTCAAGGTGCCGTAGCGCAGCACGTCCCGGGTCGTGAGCGGGGTCGGCGTCTCGGGCGGAGGCGTCGGAAAATCGCTCGATGCGCTATCGAGGATCATCTGGTTCACGAGGGCGCGTTGCAGATTCATGCAAGAGCGCATCTGGGTGAAGAAGTCCGCCGTCAGCGTGCACTCCACGTCCACGCTCAGCGACGGCTCCATGGCAAGGCTTTGCATCTTGAGGATGGGCGGCATGCCGTGCCGCATATTCATTTCGATCGGGACGGCGAGTGACACCTGCACGCTGGCGTCCTTTACTTTCTGCCATGCCATGTCGGACATCCCGGTCATGTGGACGAACAAATTGTCGGGTCCGAGCCCGAGCGTACCGCTGTCGCCCCCCTTGCCCTGGGCGAGGAGGTCCAAGGTCGGGCGTATGCCGAACGGCGAGAGGATATGCGCCGCGACCTGGAGATCGAGCTGGCGCCCGATCAGCCAGGCCTTCTCGTAGCCCGGAAGATAGACCTCGCCGCCCATGATCATGGTGACGAGCTGGTCGGTCGAGGAGAACCACTGCTTGTTGATGCGGATCGCGTCGGTCGGATATTGGTTGCCGGCAACCCCACCCGCGCTCTCGAAATAGCCGAATGCGGCGCGGCGTCCGGAATCGATGAGAGCCTGGATCACGGCGTCGGAATGCGCGGGCGAGTGATGGATCTGCGAGATGTCGTGCACCGTCGTGACGCCATCGTCGAGCTGGCTCAGCGAACCGAACAGCTCGTTGATATAGACGTCCTGCGGCCGGTAGACCGGGGCGAAGGTTTGAAGAATATATTGGTAGTAATTGATGACCCCTGTCGGCGTGCCATCGGGCAAGAGTATTCCGTCGGCGAGGAAGCTGCGTAACGCCGTCTCGAACTGATGGTGGTGCGTATCGATGAAGCCGGGCATGACGACGTGGCCGGTGGCGTCGATCACCGCGCCGCCGGCGTTCAGGTTCGGTCCAACGGCCAGGATCTTCTTGCCTTCGACGAGCACGTCGGCCTCGGCGAAGTCGCCCACCTGCGGGTCCATCGACATCACCGAACCGCCGCGAATGACGTAGCGCCGTCCCGGCCTGCCACTATCCTGGGGCGCCTCCTCGAAACCCGCTCTGGCAGGGCGGACCGCGAACAGAGGAAGACCCGTAGCGGCGACGAAACCAGTCGCCGCCGCCCCCTTCAGAAAATTGCGCCGCGAGCCGGAATGGTACTGCGGCTTGCCCTCATCGCACAGGCTGCACATGTCGGCGCTCTCCTCCCTAGCGAGTCATTCGGAATGATGACTCCCGTTGATTCGATTATGCCGTCGCCCGCGCAGGTGTTTACCTGGCGGCGAACCACTGCTGACGCCTCCCCTCAGACGACTTTGACGTGGATCTCGCCGAGTTTGTCGATGTGGCCGACCATGAGGTCGCCCGGCACCACCGGCCCGACGTTCTCGGGCGTACCGCTGTAGATGACGTCGCCGGGGAAGAGCTCGTAATATTGCGAGAGGTGGGCGATCTGCTCGGCGACGCTCCAGATCATCTGCGACAGATCGGCCTTCTGTTTTTCCTGCCCGTTGACGGTCAGCAGGATCAGCCCCTCCTTGAGATGTCCGACCGACGACGCCGGGTGCAAGGGTCCCATCGGCGCCGAATGGTCGAAGGACTTGCCGATCTCCCACGGCTTCTTCTCGTTGCCCATCGCCTGCTGCAGGTCGCGGCGCGTCATGTCGAGGCCGACGGCGTAGCCGAAGACGCAATCGAGCGCCGAAGCGGCGTCGATGTTGCGGCCACCCTTCCTCAGCGCGGCGACGAGCTCGAGCTCGTAGTGATAGTTCTTCGTCACCGGCGGATAGGGATGGTCGGCCACCTGCCCCGGCTTGACGTTCTGGACGGCATCGTTGGGCTTCTGAAAGAAAAAGGGCGGCTCGCGCGTCGGGTCCGAGCCCATCTCGCGCGAATGCGCCGCGTAGTTGCGGCCGACGCAATAAATCCGGCGCACCGGGAAGACCTGGTCGCTGTCGACGATCGGGATGAAGGAGCGGTCGCCGATTTCGAAGAGCGCGGACGGCGCCGCCTCTGCGACGGGAACCGCGCCGGTCGCAGCGAGTCCGGCGCCCAGCAGGGCGGACGAGCGCAAAAGGTGGCGGCGATCGATCTCGGACATGCGGACCTCCCGGCAACTTTTGATAACGCGACATTGACGTCGTACGCGACCGCTAACTCTCGGAGCAATCTCCGCGTCCGTCAATTCACGGAATCGCGCGCTCCGTCAGGCGCGGATCAGCCCGTCCATCGGTTTGACTGCCGCGGCATCCGGGAAAACGCGCTGTTCGAGCGCGGCGCGGTCGATGCCGAGATGGTCGCGCAGCACGCCTTTGATGACGGCGCGAGCATCGGTGGCGACGCGCAGGTCGCGGTTTTCCTCGAGGCTCCCGAGGCCCGGCCAATCGCCGTGCATCGCGCCACCCTGCACCGCACCGCCCATGACGAGGGCGACCGAGGCGGTGCCGTGGTCGGTGCCGCCGGTGCCGTTGACGGCGACCGTGCGGCCGAACTCGGTGACCGCGACGATGACGGTGTCGCGCCACGCCGGCCCCAGCGCCATCGCCAGCGCCTGCAGCCCATCGGCAAGACCCTCGAGGTTCTGCGCCAGCCGCCCGGCGGTGCTGCCCTGGCCGACATGAGTGTCCCAGCCGGTCATCTCGAGCGCCGCGATGCGCGGCCCGTCGGGCACCCCGAGAAGCCGCCCCGCCGCCTCGGCGACCGGCCGGAAGCTCTTGGGACCGAAGCCCTGGGGACCGCCCTTCCCGCCATCGCCGAGCACCGCCGCCGATATGCTCTGGCCGCGCAGCCCGTCGCCGAGCGCCGGACCGAGCAACGGATCGCCGGCGTAGAGTCCGGCGAGTGTCGTCAGGAACTCGGGCGAGGCTTCGGCAAGACCCGGCGGCTCCCACGAGGCGACGCGCGTCTTGCCGCGCAGCAGCAGGGGCACCGCGCCGCCGACGGCGATGCCGAGCCGTCGGTCGCCTAAGGGAGGCTGAATTACCCCGAGCGCGCGGTTGAGCCAGCCGTCGCTCTGCCCGGTCTTGGCGGCGAGACCCGCCTCCATGAGATCCTGCGCGTCGAAATGCGAGCGCGTGCGATAGCCGTTGCCGGCGGCATGGACGAAAAGCAGCTCGTCCTTCGCCCAATAGGAATGGATCGCGGCGAGCGCCGGGTTCAGCGCGAAGACGGGATCGAGCGCGAGGCAGCCGCCGTCTTCGCCCACGGCAGGCAGCGCCAGGCTGCCGCGCAGCTCGCGATAGTGTCCGTCACCGAGCGGCGGGACGGCGGCGAGACCGTCGAGCGCGCCGCGCAGCAGGACGACGACGAAGCGCCGCTCGGTCGGCGCCGCCGCCAGAACGGCATGCGGCGCAAAGGGCAACGCTGCCGCGCCGAGGGCGAAGATCTGCAGCATGTGTCGGCGGCTGGTCGTCATCTCGTTCACCGGCGCTGGAATTGCGGGCTGGCGAGCAGCAGGGCGAGGCCGACCCTCCGGCTCGGGGCGCGGCGGATCGCCTGCGTCGTCTCTTCCGGCAACAGCCCGCCGAAGCTCGCATCGGCGATCGCCAGCGGATCCGGCGGGTTGGCCAGGCGCTCGGCGAAAGCCTGGCACCATTCGGCCCGACGGAGGACGGATTCCGGCGAGATCCAGGCGCTCGCCTCGTCGGGCCAGCCGGCAGGCGAAGGCGCGACGAAGGGCATCTGGTCGAGAACGCGGAGCCCGCCGACCAGCTGCTGCGCCGGCAGCGGCGGCAGCGACGTCGCCCGGCAAGCGGCGACGATCAGCTCGGTCGGGGTTCGCACCTTGGCATAGGGCGTCTGCCAGGCAGCATCCTCGCGGACCACCGCGACAATCACCTCCTTGAGGTCGCCGTCGCTGTCGAGGAAGCGGCGGCCGATGCGTTCGACCGAATCCTTGGGCGGCGTGTCGGCGATGAAATGCCGCGCCAGCTTGGTCGCGATGTGGTGCGCCGTCGCCGGATGGCGCGCGAGGTCGCGCAGCGCCGCCTCGCCCTCGCCGGCCCCGGCCTCGGCGTAGCTCCGCCCGAGCAGTGTCTTGGGGCCGGGCTCGTGGATCTGCGGCACGAAGCGGAAATTGCCGGGGTTGGGATCGCGCAGCCGCGCGATCGACCAGCCGGTCAGGATGAGCGCCAGGGCGCCGACGTCCTGCTGCGTATAGCCGCCGTCGACGCCGAGCGTATGGAGCTCGAGCAGCTCGCGACCGAGATTCTCGTTGCTGCCCTTGCCGCTGTGCTGGCCGAATTTCGAGTTGGGACCGATCGACTGGACGTTGTCGAGATAGAATCCCATCGCCGGGTGGCGGGTGACGGCAAGCAGCATGTCCGCGAAACGGCCGGTGACATGCGGCCGGATCGCCTCGCGCTCGAAGGCGCCGACGAAGCCGCGCACCACCGGCCGCATCGCCGAGACGGTGAAATGATTGCTCCAGAAGAAGACCAACCGGTCGCGCAGCGGCGTGTCACTGGCGATCGCCGCGTTCAGCCGCGCCCCCACCTCGGCGAGATAGGTCTCGCGTATCTCGACGCGCTCGACCATGGCGCCGTTCTTGTCTCCCTGCTGGCGGTCGCGGCGCACCTCGAGCTCCGCCACCACCATCCGCGCCGCGGTCGGAAGATCGCTGGGCAGCGGCGCCGCAGGCCGATCAAGCTGGGCGAGAACCCAGCCGCGCGGATCGCGCGAGGCCGCTGCGAGATCGTCGCCACGCGCGGCGAAGCCGAAGCGGCTCGTGGCGATGATGGCGGGCGCGTCAATCATGATTTGGTCGCAAAGGCCATGGCGATGATAGGCCCGCGCCAAAGCGGCCATCCCCGAGGAGCGCTTGCCGCGACAAAAGCTGATAAGATCTTATCGAAGGCAATAATGGATCGGTGGGGAGGATCAATGCTCGACAGGCTCTTGGCGTGGAGTGCGTGGACGGCAACGGCGGCGATCGCCCTTGTCTCGCCGGCGTTGGCGCAAAAGGACAAGGATACGCTGCGCTTCGGCTTCCAGGATCCGATCTCGACCGTCGAGGTCGTGCTCGATCCCAAGCCGGAGACGATCATGACGAACGATGCCGTCTTCGACGGGCTGGTCTGGTACGACCCGGCATCGCGCAGCTACAAGCCGGCGCTCGCCGAGAGCTGGAGCCGGATCGACGACAAGACGCTCGAGTTCAAGCTGCGCCGCGACGTCAAGTTCCACGACGGCACGGCGATGACGGCGGACGACGTCGCCTATACATTCGGCTGGCTGATCGATCCGGCCTCGAAGCTGCGCTACGTCAACCTCGATTTCGTCGCGCGCATCGAGAAGATCGACGATTACACCATCCGCCTGATCGAGAAGCAGCCGAGTTCCTACGATCTCTCGCGACTGCCGCTGGCGCCCGTCTATCCCAAGGCGGTGCACGGCGCGCTGGCCGACAAGGCCGAGTTCGGCCGCAAGCGTCCGATCGGCACCGGGCCCTACAAGGTCGAATCGATCGATTCGACGCGGGGCGTCGTGCTGGTCCGCAACGACCTCTATCCGCTGGCATCGGAGTGGCGGCCGGCGGGGCAGATCAAACAGATCCAAATCGTGCCGATTCCCGATCTTCAGACCGAGATCGCGCAGCTGATCACCGGCGGTCTCGACGTCATCCACGACCTGCCGAAGGATCTCGCCGAGCAGCTCGCCGGCGCGCCCAACGTGACGATCACCGCGAGCACGGGGCCGAATTACTTCTACATGGAGATGGATTCGGTGAACCGTTCGGGAAACGCAGCGCTGGCGAAGCCGGAGGTTCGCAAGGCGATCGCGATGGCGATCGACCGCACCGAGCTCGCCGAGCACGTCGTCACCGGCGGCAAGGCGGTGACGGTGATCGACGCGCTGTGCCTGCCCAGCCAGTCGGATTGCCCGCCGACCCTCGCCGCCGTCCCGCCGAGGCCGGATGCGGCAGCCGCGAAGAAGCTCCTGGCTGCGGCGGGCTATCCCGACGGCTTCGACGTCGACATCACCTCGATCCCCGGCGCCCAGGCACTCGCCGAGGCGATTGCCGGCGATCTGCGCAAGATCGGCGTCCGCGCCAAGGTCGACCATAAGACTTTCGGCTCCTATCGCGAGAAGGAGACGCAGAACAAACTCGAGATCCTGGTCGCGCATTTCTGGAGCGCCGGCGCCTCGCCCTGGGGCACGCTCGACCGGTTCTTCGGTCCGCCGGCCCGTGATTATTTCCACGACGAGGAGATCAACCGGCTGAAGGCGGCGGGTGCCAGCGAGCTCGACGATGCCAAGCGCATCGCGCTGTGGCGGCAAATCTTCGAGCGCATCAACGAACGCGGCTACATCATGCCGCTGACGACGTTCCCGTCGGTCTTCGCCAGCGCCGACAACGTCGTCATCGGGACTGGGGCGCTCAACCCCGGCGGCGCCGACCTCAACCGCATCCACTGGAAGTGAGAACAGCATGAGCACGGCACCGACAAGCACCCGCGCGACGATCATCCCCGCGATGCACTACCGCGACGCGCCGGCGGCCATCGAGTTCCTCTGCGCGGCATTCGGTTTCGAGCGGCACCTCGTGGTGCCGGGCGAGAACGGCACGATCGCGCATGCCCAGCTCCGCTTCGGCAACGGCATGATCATGCTGGGCTCGGCCCGCGACGACGAATTCGGGGTGCTGCTGACCTCGCCCGATCAGACCGGCGGCAAGGTCACCCAAACCGTGTATGTCGTCGTCGCCGACGCCGATGCGCATTTCGCGCGCGCCCGGGCCGCCGGAGCCGCGATCGTGACGCCGGTCGCCGACCAGTCCTATGGCGGCCGGCTCTATACCTGCCGCGATCCCGAAGGCCACATCTGGAGCTTCGGCACCTACGATCCCTGGCAACCGCCGGCGCACTGATCCGCTGGGCTAGAGCATCTCCAGCGGCACCTTGTGTCTGGGCGGCGGGAACTTGTGGTCGATGGCCGCGAGTTCCTCGGCGGTCAGCACGATATTCAGCGCGGCGGCATTCTCACGGACATGCTCGATCCGCTCCGCCTTCGGGATCGTGGCGACTCCCTCGCGACGCAGCACCCAGGCGATGAGGAGCTGCGCCACTGTGCAGCCGCGCGCCGCGGCGAGCCGTTGCAGCACCTGATCGCGCAGCAAGCGTCCCTGCTCGATCGGCGAATAGGCCATCACCGCGACCTGATGATTGCGGCACCACGGCAGCAAGTCGAACTCGCAGCCGCGGCGCGACGGATTGTAGAGGATCTGGTTCGCGGTCGCGGCGCTGCCGCCGGGGGTATCCCAGAGCTCCTCCATGTCCGGCGTGTCGAAATTGCTGACCCCGAAGCTGAGGATCTTGCCTTGCCCCATCAGCGCCTCGAAACCCGCCACGGTTTCGGCTAGCGGAATCGAGCCGCGCCAGTGCAGCAGGTAAAGATCGAGCCGGTCGGTCTGCAAGCGCTTAAGGCTGCGCTCGCAGGCGGCAGCGACGCCGGGGCGCGAGGCGTTGTGCGGGTAGACCTTGCTGACCAGAAAGACCTCGTCGCGCCGGCCGGCGATCGCCTCGCCGACGATCTCCTCGGCGGCGCCGTCGCCGTACATCTCGGCGGTGTCGATGAGACCGAGCCCGACATCGAGGCCGTAACGTAAGGACGCGATGGCGCCGCTGCGCCGCGATCGCCCCTCGCCGAAGCCCCAGGTGCCCTGCCCGAGCACCGGCATCGCCTGGCCCGAGCTCAACTCGATGTATCGCATGCGCGCTCTCCCTGCGAACGAGACTTACGCTACTCCGCAGCTTGCACCGCCGGCTCCTTGTGGAAAATACGTGAGTCTCTTCACCCGCCGCGCCGCCGGGACTATGCTGGAGACACTACCTCGTGGAGGCGGCCATGCGTCAGTCTCTTAGCGGTGCCTTGATCGCCTTCTCGCTCTTGCTGCCGGCTGCGGGCGCCGGCGCCGAGACCGTCGACCTGCAGCTGATTCTCGCCGCCGATGTCTCGCGCAGCATCGATACCGAGGAGTTCCAGCTGCAGCGGGAGGGCTATGCCGCGGCACTCACCGATCCACGCGTCCTCAGGGCGATTCAGTCGGGCCCCTATCAATCCGTCGCCGTCACCTTCGTCGAATGGGCAGGCAGCGAGGCGCAGCATGTCGTCGTCGATTGGCATGTCATCCGCGATGACGAATCGGCGCATGACGTCGCCAACATACTGCTGTCGGCGCCGCGTTCCTTCGTCGGCTTCACCTCGATCAGCGCCGCGATCGACTTTTCGATGCAGCATTTCGCAAAGAGCGGCGTCGACAGCGAGCGCCGCGTCATCGACGTCTCCGGCGACGGGACGAACAACGGCGGGCGGTCCGTCGGCGACGCGCGGGACGAGGCGGTAGCCGCAGGGGTCACGATCAACGGCCTCGCCATCCTCAACCTGCGCCCGCAATTCGGCAACTATGCGCATACCCAGCCGCCGGAGGGGCTGGGCGCGTACTACAAGCGCAACGTCAGTGGCGGCCCGGGCTCGTTCGTCATCGTCATCGAGGACTTCCAGTCCTTCGCCGAAGCGCTGACGAACAAGCTGGTCACGGAGATCGCGAGCGCCGGCCCGCCCAAGCATCCGGCAAGCTTGCCAGCCGACAATCGGGCTAATTCGATCGAACTAGCCTCGCGCGCCAGCGTTCCGAGATGAGGGCCGATCATCATGACCGCGGGATCCGATGCAACCGCCTCGCAATCGTCGCCGCATCCTTTGCGTTTTTCCGGCGTATAGCCCGTCCTTCGGTACCTTCGAGCATGCCTATGCAATCAAGGGCGGCGTCCGCGCTTTCATGCCGCCGCAGGGTATCCTCGTCGTCGCGGCCTATTTGCCGAAGCAGTGGAAAATTCGCTTCGTCGACGAGAACATCCGCAAGGCGCGGACGCGGGACCTTCGCTGGGCCGATGCCGTCTTCGTCAGCGGCATGCATGTCCAGCGGCCGCAGATCCTCGACATCAACCGGCGCGCCCACGCCTTGGGCAAGACGACGGTGCTGGGCGGTCCGTCGGTATCGGGCGCGCCGGAGCGCTACGGCGATTTCGATTATCTCCACATCGGCGAGCTCGGCGACGCCACCGATCGGCTGATCGCCGCCCTCGACGCCGACCCGACGCGGCCGGCGCAGCAGATCCGCTTGTCGAGCGAGGCGAGGCTCGACCTCGCCGCGTTCCCCGTCCCGGCCTACCACCTCGTCGAGCTCAATCGCTATTTCCTCGCCAATATCCAGTTCTCCAGCGGCTGCCCCTATCGCTGCGAGTTCTGCGACATTCCCGCGCTCTACGGCCGCAACCCGCGACTGAAGACGCCGCAGCAGGTCATTACAGAGCTCGATGCGATCGTCGACCGCGGCAACGTCAACGCGATCTATTTCGTCGACGATAATTTCATCGGCAATCGCAAGGCGGCGCGCGAGCTGCTGCCGCACCTCGTCGCATGGCAGAAGCGGCGCGGCTATCCGGTGCAGCTCGCCTGCGAGGCGACGCTCAACATCGCCATGCACCCCGAGCTGCTGGCGTTGATGCGCGAAGCGTATTTCTGCACCGTCTTCTGCGGCATCGAGACGCCCGAGATCGGCGCGCTGCACGCGATCGCCAAGGACCACAACGCGGCAATGCCGATCCTCGACGCGGTCGCGGTGCTCAACGGCTATGGGCTGGAGGTCGTCTCCGGCATCATCCTCGGGCTCGACACCGACACGGCCGAGACCGGCGAGCGCATCATCGAGTTCGTCGAGCGCTCGCAAATCCCAATGCTGACGATCAACCTCCTCGAGGCGCTGCCGCGGACGCCGCTGTGGGAGCGGCTGCAGCGCGAAGGACGGCTCGTCGACGGCGAGGGCCGCGAATCCAACGTCGTCTTCCGTCTCCCCTACGAGCAGGTCCTCGCGACCTGGCGACATTGCATCGCAACCACCTACCGTCCGGAAGCGCTCTACGGCCGCTTTGCGCATAGTCTCGTGCATACTTATCCCAACCGGATCAAGCCGCCGGCCTCGAAGGCGCGCGTGAACTGGGCGAACATCCGCAAGGCGCTCCGCATGCTGCGCAACATCGTCTTGCGCGTCGGGTTGCTCTCGGGCTATCGGCGGGTGTTCTGGCGGCATTGCGGACCGTTGCTGCGAGCCGGCCGGATCGAGGAGGTTATCCACATCGGCCTCGTCGCGCACCATCTCATCACCTTCGCCAAAGGGGCGGCATCGGGAGCCGAGAACGCCTCGTTCTATGCGCCGTCGGTACGACAGCGCGCCGGCGCCGGGTGGCGGCGCTTCATCGGAATCCGCACGCTGGCCGGGTCCTGAGCCGAACGTGCACGAGATCGCCTCGAATACCGGCCACGCTCTCCTGATGGCATTCGGGATGTTCTGGAAGACGGGCTGGAGCCTCGTCCTCGGCTTCACCATTTCCGCCATTCTCCAGGCCTTCGTCTCGACCGACCAGATCCGGCGCGCGTTGGGCCGCGACGGTGCAAAGGAGATCGCGCTGGCGACGATAGCCGGCGCCGCCAGCTCCAGCTGCTCTTACGCTTCCGCGGCGATCTCGCGGACGCTGTTCAAGAAGGGCGCGGCGCTGGTGCCGAGCCTCGCCTTCCTGTTCGCCTCGACCAACCTCGTCGTCGAGCTCGGGCTCATCCTCTATTTTCTCATGGGCTGGCCCTTCACCGCGGCCGAGTGGATCGGCGGCGTCGTGCTAATCGTCATCATGACGATCGTGGTGCGCCTCACCTACCCGGCACGCCTGGTCGAGGAGGCGCGACGCCATCCGGAGCCGGGCGGCTCGCATGAGCACGCCGCCATGGTCGTCGCCGGCGCGACCTGGCGGGACAAGCTCCGCGAGCCGGCGGCCCGCATCGCCGTCGCGCAGAATTTCGCGATGGATTTCACCATGCTGTGGAAGGATCTCATCGGTGGGTTTCTGATCGCAGGCTTCCTTGCGGCTTTCGTGCCCGATGGGGTCTGGGCCGGGCTCTTCCTCACGGGCACCTCGCCATGGCTCCAGATCCCGGTCAACGCGTTGCTCGGTCCCATCATCGCGGTGGTCACCTTCGTCTGCTCGATCGGCAACGTGCCCATGGCCGCGGTGCTCTGGGGCTCCGGCATCAGCTTCGGCGGCGTCCTCGCCTTCCTCTACGCCGATCTCATCGTGCTGCCCTTGCTCGACGTCTACCGCCGCTATTACGGCTGGCGGATGGCGGCCTATATCTTCGCCGTCTTCTACTCGACGATGGTGCTGGCGGCGCTCATCATGGATGTCGCCTTCACCTTGCTCGGCTGGGTGCCCCAGCCGGACCCGAACATCCGCGCCGAGATGGTCGATTTCCAGATCGATTACACGTTCTGGCTCAATCTGCTGTTCGGAGCGCTCGCTGCCTATTTCGCGTATCTCAACTGGCGCTACCCGATGCACCATCACCGCGAAGCGGAAGACGACGGTCACGCGCACACGTGAGTCCACGCGCCATCGCGAAGGGTTCTACCGCAGACGTTCGGACGGCTCAGCCTGGCGGGAAGAGAACGCTGATCAAGTCGCCGTCGCGCGCGACGGGATAAATTCGGACGGCGACGGTGCAAGGTGCCGACATCGCCTTGCCGGTCCGAATATCGAACTTGCCGAAGTGTAGCGGGCATTCGACGATGCCGCCCTCGACGACGTAGCCGTCCGAGAGGCGCGCCCGCATATGGGTGCAGCTGTCGTTGACCGCGTAGAATGTGCCGTCGACGTTGAACAGGGCGATCCCGCGGCCGTCGACTTCGACGCGCTTGATCGCGCCGGGCGCCAAATCGGCAGCGTTCGCCACGACGTACGATCGCGCCGCTTGGTCCACCGATCGTCTCCATCCGAGTGCGCAGTAGGATGACACGGTCAAAGGTCGACGACCACAAAAGACGAGCATTGTGTCTCAACCTAGATTCATGTTGAGCTTTATAAAATCAATCATTTGGCGATTTTTCAGCCATTCATCGCCTTTTTCAATCTCACGTGGAATTACCCACCGAGCCTCGTGTTCAACCGGAGCATTGTTCTGGGAGGCAAAACGTGGCGGGACCGAACTTTTCCTACGCCGGCTGGAGCGCGACCTTCGACGACGAGTTCAACAGCCTCAGCCTCTACAACGGCACCTCCGGCACCTGGCAGACCGATTATTACAACGGCGACCGCACGCTGTTCGGCAACGGCGAGCTCGAGGTCTATATGGACCCGAGCTACAAGGGTTCTTCCGACCATGCTCTCGGCGTCGATCCTTTCAGCATCAACAACGGCATCCTGACCATCACCGCGGCCCCGACCGATCCCTCGGTCCTGCCCTATGTCGGCAACATCCCGTATACCTCCGGCCTGATCACTACCGAATCGTCCTTCGCGCAGCTCTACGGGTATTTCGAGATCCGCGCCAAGGTCCCGCAGGGACAGGGGATCTGGCCGGCGTTCTGGCTGATGCCGCTCGACAAGAGCTGGCCGCCCGAGATCGACGCGATGGAGATCCTCGGCCAGAAGACCACCGAAGTCTTTCACGGCTCGCGTGCCGTTGATTCCTCGCTGAACACCGGCGGCTCGTACCAGGGCATCGACAGCGCCGACGGGTTCCACACCTACGGCGTCCTGTGGGAACCGTCGGGCATCAAATGGTACATCGACGGGGTCGAGGTCGGCACCGCCCCGAACTCCTCCGACAAGCCGATGTACATGCTGACGAACCTCGCGGTCGGCGGCAATTGGCCGGGTTCCCCGGATTCGACGACGCCTTTCCCGGCGAATTACCAGGTCGATTATATCCGCGCCTATACGCTCGACGGCGGCCCCGGCGGTCCCGTCCCGGTCGGCGGCTCGGCATCGCCATCCCCGACGCCAACGCCGACGCCGGTCGGTGCGCAGAACGGCGGCGCGGTACAAGCCTGGCTTCTCGGCGCCGACGCGGCGACGGCCGGTACCGCCAAGAACGAGTATTTCGACGGCGGCGGCAACGTCCATACGATGGCCGGCGGCGCCGGCGACGATACCTACGTCGTCTATGCCTCGACCGACGCGATCGTCGAGAATGCCAACGGAGGCATCGACAGCGTCTCCAGCTTCGCCGACTACGTGCTGCCCGCCAACGTCGAGAATTTGACGCTGCTCGACAGCCCGGCGGTCAACGCCACCGGCAACGCCCTCGCCAATATCATCCACGGCAACAGCGGCGACAATGTCATCGACGGTGCCGGCGGCGCCGATATCCTCTACGGCGGCGGCGGCAACGACAGCTTCGTCATGCGGCAAGGCTACGGCGCGCTGACCATCGCCGATTGGCACGGTGCCGCCGGGGCGAGCGATTCCGTCCAGCTCCTCGGCTTCGGCATCACCGCCTATGCGACGGTTCGGCAGGACCTCACGCAAAATGGCAACGATGCGGTCTTGACCCTCGGAGCCGGCGATTCGATCACCTTCAAGAACACGACGGTCGGCAGCTTCGCGTCGGACGACTTCGGCTTCGCGGCGCCGAGCCCGTCGCCCGCGCCGTCGCCCGGCCCATCGCCCAGCCCCGGCCCGTCCCCGGCGCCGAGTCCAACCCCTGGAGGCGCACAGACCGGCGGCGCGGTGCAGGCCTGGCATCTCGGGGCCGACGCAGCTTCGACAGGGACCGCAAAGAACGAGTATTTCGACGGCGGCGGCAACGTCCATACGATGACGGGCGGCGCCGGCGACGACACCTACGTCGTCTACGCCTCGACCGACCGGATCGTCGAGAATGCCAACGAGGGCATCGACAGCGTCTCGAGCTTCGCCGACTACATTCTGCCCGCCAACGTCGAGAACCTGACACTGCTCGACAGCCCTGCGGTAAGAGCCACCGGCAACGCCCTCGCCAACATCATCCACGGCAACAGCGGTGACAATGTCATCGACGGCGCCGGCGGCGCCGACATCCTCTACGGCAGCGGCGGCAACGACAGCTTCATCATGCGGCAAGGCTACGGTGCGCTGACGATCGCCGATTGGCACGGCGGCGCCGGGGCGAGCGATTCCGTCCAGCTCCTCGGCTTCGGCATCACCGACTACGCGACGGTGCAGCAGGACCTCACCCAGAACGGCGCCGATGCCCTGCTTACCCTCGGCGGCGGCGATTCGATCACCTTCACGAATACGACAATCGGCAGCTTCGTCTCGGACGATTTCGCCCTCGCGTCGCTGGGTCCGAGCCCCGCCCCGACGCCGGCACCAGCACCGGCGCCGAGCCCCACGCCGGCGCCGCTGCCGACCGGCGCGTTCACCCCGACACCGAACGAATCCCGGAGCTACGTCGCACCCGATTCCTCGGGCGTCGCGCAGGGCAGCACCGGCGACGACGACATCTTCGCGATCGGCGACAATCAGACGCTGATCGGCAACGGCGGCAACGACATCTTCCATCTCGGCACGCACGCGGGAACGGTCATCAGCGAAAGCGGCGCCGGCATTTCCGAGGTTTCGACCTGGGGAAGCCAATACCTCCTGCCGACCGGCATCAGCAACCTGACTGGCGACGGCAGCTCCAGCCACACGCTCACCGGCAACGCCGCCGCGAACGTCATCACCGGCAATACCGGCAACGACGTCCTCGACGGCGGCGGTGGCAACGACCTCCTGGTTGGCGGCGGCGGCAACGATGTCTATAAATTCGCGGTCGGCGGCGGCCAGGACACGATCGTCAACGGCAACGGCTCGGGCGCGGCAAGCGGCGAGCTCGATCTCGGTGCCGGCATCGCCACGAACCAGATCTGGTTGGTGCGCTCGGCGAACGATCTGCAGATCGACCGGATGGGCTCGTCCGACCATCTGACGATCGCCCACTGGTACGACGGCACGTCGTCGCAATTGGCCGAGATCAAGACCGCATCAGGCGCGATGCTCGACACGCAGATCGGTCAGCTCGTCCAGGCGATGGCCAATTTCCAGAGCGCCAATCCCGGCTTCGATCCGACGCAGGTCGCGCAGGCGCCGAACGACCCGAGCCTGCAGAGCACCATCGCCGCGTCCTGGCACAGCTGAGCCATCAGGACGGCAGGCGGTAGCGCTCTTCGAACTCGAGGTACTCCGGCAGGCCGACGAGGCCGGTTACCTCCTCGAAGGAGGCGAGCGGTGGCGCCGACTGGAGATCGTCGGCGACGAGCGCGGTGAGCGCCGATTGCATCGCCTTGATCGCGGCCGGCAGCAGGACGTTGTAGGTGACCAGCTTGAATCCCATCGCGTGCAGCGCATCGCGCGAGGTGACGGGCGTCTTCGGCATCATGTTGGCCCAGGTCGGAACCGTGAAGCCGCCGGCGAATTCGCGCAGCTCCGCCTCCGTCTGAAGCGCCTCGGCGAAGACGATGTCGGCGCCCTCCTCCTGGAAGTCGCGGCAGCGCGCCAGCGCCTCAGCGAAGCCGACCGCCGAGCGCGCGTCGGTGCGCGCCAGGATGAGGATGTCGTCATCGCCGCGCGCCTCGACGGCGGCGCGGATCTTCGTCCGCGCCTCGTCGCGCGCGATGATTTCGCGGCCGCCGCCGTAATGGCCGCATTTCTTCGGCCAGATCTGATCCTCGATCAGGATGCAGGCAGCGCCGGCGCGGGCGAACTCCTTGACCGTACGTCGCACGTTCATCGCATTGCCGTAACCGGTATCGCCGTCGGCGATGATCGGGAAGCCGGGCACTGCGGCGCAGGTATTGCGCAGCTGGTCAAGGACGTCCGTGAAGGTGATGAGCCCGGTGTCGGGCAGGCCGTAGCGCATCGCCGAGATGCCGAAACCGCCGAGCAGCGCCACTTTCAGCCCCGATCGCTGGACGAGGCGGGCGGCGAGCGGGTCGCCGACCACGGGGCAGACGAGCAGCCCAGGCGCCGTCAGCAGATCGCGAAGATTCTGCGCCGCCGTCATAGCACACCGGCCCGCTCGATCGCGCCGATCTGCGTGCGGAGGCGCGCCAGCGCATCGTCGGTGACGACGGATTGCACGCAATCGTCGGCGAGGGCGGCGGCCGCCGCATGTCCCAGCGATTCGTCGGCGAGGCGGTGGAACTTGCCGCGCGCTGCCGCTTCGTCGAGCGGCCGCGCCGGATCGCCGAGCGCGTCGAGCACCTGGCGCATGACGCTGCGCTCGTCGCGCAGCGTCAGCTCGACGCGGGCCGGCCATTGCCGCGGGTAGAATTGCGCCAGGGTCTCGTCGGCCACGACCTCGACGCGCGACATGAAGGCGGCGATCGCCGCGTCCTCAGTGAGGTCGGGCCGCACGATGTCCTCGAGCAGATCGGGACGATACGAAGCCAGCGCCAGCTGATACGAGGCCGTCGAGATCCGCGCGAGCCGATTCGGACCCGGACGCCGCGCCCCGATCATCGCGGCATAGGCCGGCGGCACGGCGATTCGCACGGCGGCGATCTCGTCCGGCGCGATGCCCTCGGCGAGGAGTTGGCGGTAGGCGTCGATCGCCGCGATGCATTGCTTGGCCGAGCAGAAGGGCTTGATGCTGAGCGACGCAACCGCACCCTCCGCCGCGATCGGCGCGGCGAGCGCAGCGCCATCGCACTCGATCCCGTGCGTCTTCATCAGCCAGTCGGCGTCGAGTAGGGTGCGGTCGCCGGCATAGCCATGCGCCGCCGCGATTGCCGCCGCGGCGCCGTCCCGCGAGGCGAGGCCGAGCTGCAGCCAGCGCGCCGAGGCCGCGGTATGCCCGGAGGTGCCGGCCGCGCCGGCCGACAGCGTCAGAGCGAGGCCGAGCGCATCGGCGGCGCGTCCGGCATCGAGGCCGAGCAGCCGCGCGGTCACCGCCGCGGCGCCGATCGGCCCGGCGAGATAGGTCGGCCAGATGCCGCGGTAGAGGATCTTCGGCCCGGCGACCGCGACGCCGAGCCGCGTCGTGATCTCGTATCCCGCCCGGAGCGCCTGCGCGAAGCTCGCCGCCGTGACGGTCGGCAGCTGCGCGGCCAGCGTCAGCGCGGTCGGGACGACGACCGACCCCGGCGTCGTGCAGGAGGGCATGTGGAGATCGTCCATCTCGCTCAGCCGGATCGTCGAGACACGCAACGCCAGACGGTCGAGGGGCGCGTCGCCGAGCAGCGCGATGCGGCCCTCGCCGGCTACGGCGAGGCCTTGCAGCATCGCGCCTTCCTCGGTGGCACGCCCCGCGACCCAGGCGCCGACCGTGTCGAGGACGTGAATTCCGAGGCGGTCGCGCGTCTTGGTCGGCACCGCGTCAGTCGCCGCAACCCATTCGCCGATCTGCTCGAGCACCGTCATCCGCAAGCCCTTCCTCAGGTATCGAGAAGCTCGGCGCCGCCGGCGCCGACCGCGACCATCGCCGAGACGGCGGCGACCTCGCCGGACGCGCTCACCGCGCCGCTACGCAATACGTACACCCCGTCCTCCTCGATTTGGAATGGCGAATCGGCCGAGAGGATCGGCGCCTCCTCGAGCGACAATCCGATGCCGTTGCCCAGCGCAGCGATCGTCGGAGCATACGCGCTGCAGGTGCGCAGCTCCGATGCTGCCGCGCGCGCCAGCGCGCCTCCCGTCGTTCCCGGCTTTACCTCCCGCAGCATCGCCGCGAGACCGGCGCACGCGTCGGCGAGCGCCGGTCCGGAACGCGACGTGACGGTGACCAGCGATTCGGCCCAATAGCCGGCGAAGCGGACTGCGACCTCGGCGAGCAGCGGATCGGCGCTTCGGTCCTCCGGCGTATCGAAGGGGACCGGCGGACCGCTGTCGCGGGCGCTCGCGAGCATGCGGAAATCCTGCGCCCCGGCGTCATAGGCCATCGCCTCGGCCGCCAGCGACGCCGTGCGAGCGCCGCTTCCCGCGGCGGTCTTGCAGGCGAATTCGGCAGCGGCCTGCCGACCGATCGCGGCAGCGCGGCGCAGCAAATCGCGCTCGACCTGGGATTTGCGCCGGCGGAGCGCGTCGAGCGGCGCGTCCATCGGCAGCAGCGTCGCATGCGGCACCACGGCCGTCATGACGGCATCGTAGCCGCGCTGCGTCATCGCCGCCTCGCCCCACAGGCCTAGCCGAATGTCGCCGCCGGGCGCGAGATCGGCGAGGAAGGCGCCGAGCGGCGTGGCGATGTCGCTGTACGGCTGAAGATCCTCGACCCAGGTGAGGCGCCGCGCCGAAGGCAGCATGGTGCCGGAGCCGGAGGGCAGCAGGCGAACCGGGCCGCTCCGCGGGATCAGCGCATAGGCCGGCCCGAGCTTCGGCGTGAAACCGGTGAGATAGGCGAGAGCCCCATGTTCGGTCGTAATGCCATGGACGAGGAGCGCCGCGGCACCATGCTCCACCATGACGCGGCGCACGGCGGCGAGGCGGGAATCGAATTCTCCCTGCGGCAGCAGCGCCGGATCCCAGTCGTAGGGGCCGGTAAGGAGAGCGGTGTGGAGCGCGCGCATCGGTCGCCCCCTAAGCCGCGATCGAGTGCAGCCGCGCCGTACTGCGGCTCAGCGTCTCGACTCCGGTCGCGGTGACTCGCACCGGCTCGCCGCACAGGAGATAGCCGACCTCGGGGATGAACTGGTTGGGATGGACGATGAAGATCATTCCCTCCTCGAGGATCGTGTCGTTGTCGACGGCGACGTCGCCCGGCGCGATAGACCCCGTGCCGAAGCCGTGACCGCGCCGCCGCATATAGGGCGGTACGCAATATGCGCCATAGCCGGCGGCGGTGAGGACCCGGTCGACACCGGCGCAGACCTCGGACATCGGAATGCCGGGACGGATCGTCTCGATGCCTGCCCACATCGCGCGGACGACGAGATCGTATTTCTCCTGCAGGACCTGCGGCGGGATGCCGACCGAGACCGTGCGGCAGATCTGCGCGTATTGGCCGTCGTAGCTCGGCGACAGCTCGGCGAGTAGGACGTCGCCGGCGGTCAGCGGCCGCGCACTCGACGACATCACCGCCTTGTTGTGCGGCAGGGCGCTCAGCATCAGGAAATTGTCGTCGGCGCCGAGCGATTTCGTATAGGTGTTGACCTCGACCGCGAGCTGCCATTCGGGCATGCCGGGCCGCACGATCTCCAGCAGATGCTCGAAGCCGCGCTCGGCGATCGCCACCGCCTCGCGGGCGCGCTCGATCTCGCGCAAGGTCTTGGGTCCGGTGCTGGCGATGAAAATCTTTTCGAAGGGGATCGTCGGCCTGCCGATCGCGGCGACCAGACCCTCGGCGAGGCGATGCGGCAGGGACGCGATGCCGGCGACTGCGACACGCGCTTCCAGGCCGAGATCGGCGAGCGCTGTCGCGACGGCGGCGGCGAGATCGTCGGTCGCGACGACGCTCGTCGTGAGCGATTGCGCCAGCGCCCGCTCGCCGTCGGACGCCGGGCTCGCGATCAGGATTGAGGTCCCGTCGCCCCGCAGCAAGACGACGCTCTCGCCGAGGGAGCGGAAGCCGCTGAGATGCGTCGCCGGATCGGAGGCGACGAGCGAGTGGCGGGCGTGCGAGGCGGCGACCAGCAGGTCGATGCCGTCCTCTGCCATGCGCCGCTGCACGGCGGCGATGCGGTCGCGATGCTCCATGAGCAGTGCCTCCGGCGTCAGTACTTGTTCTTGTCGGTCGCGACGACCTCTTCCGTGCCGCTGTCGACGAACAACTCGTCGAGTGGTATCTCGCGGCTGATCAGCCCCTGGCGATGCGTGTAGCGGACCGCCGCCTCGAGATTCTTGCGGTTCTGCGGCCCGAGACCATAGACCCAGGGATCGCTGCCGAGAATCTCCTGCTGCTCCTCCCAGGCGGCGCTCCACCAGGCGAGCGGCACGACCCGCGGGTTGCGAACGCGCTGATAGGCGAGACGCTTGGCCGCATCGAAGGCCTGCATCAAGCTGGCCGCGACCCAGGGGTGCCTGTCGACGATCTCCTGGCGGATCACCGTCACATGCATGATCGGGAAGATCGCCGTCTCGCGATAATAGGCGAGCTCGATCTCGCGATAGTTCGGGAAGAGCCGCGCGATGCGCTTGTCCCCTTCACGGAACGGCCGGGGAAACTCCGGCGAGATCAGCGCGTCGATCTCGCCATCGACCAGCATGTCGTCGACCAGCTGGCCCGGCTTTGCCCGCTCGATCCGCAAGCCCGGCGGCGGCTCGAACTCGATGTCCTCGTCGCGCTCGGTCACCCAGGTGATCTCGCGATGCGGCACGCCGTAATATTCCTCGAGGATGCCGCGGATCCAGATGTTGCCGGCAGGCTGGAAATTGGTGCCGCCGACCCGGCGACCGATGAGGTCGGTCGGCTTGACGATGCCCTTGCTCGTATTGACGAAGACGAAGCCATGGCGGAACCGGCGATGCATGAAGGCCGGCAGGGCGGTGAGCTTCGCGCCGCGGTCCCGCGCCATGAAATAGGCGCAGGCGTTGAACTCGCAGACGTCGTATTCCTTGTTGCGCGCCATCCGCCAGTGACGCTCGCGCGAATCGACGTTGGTCAGGAGCGTCAGCTCGATGCCGTCGGGCGAGACGATGCCCTCGGCGAGCGGCCGCGTGATCTCGTAGTCGCCGCAGGCGAACGACAGCTCCAGCTTCTTCGACATTCTCGTCTCCGATTTGGCGCGGCGGCGCCGGCGCGAGGGTCAGTGCGCGGCACCCGGCAGGAATTGCTCGGTGTAGAGCTTGCTCATGTCCGGCTCGGTCGGCAGGATCCCCATCTCGACGAAGGAGCGCTGCAGCACGGCGAGCGCCTTGGCATCGAATTTTCCGTCGTCCGAGAACATCGGCATGACCTCGTCGTAGGTCTGCGCCGCGACCGCCGGGGTGACGCCCATCACCTCGGTCGAGATCGCAACGGTCTCCGCCTTGTTCTTGCGCATGAAGGCGATCGTCTCGAACCAGCCGTCGAGGAAGCGCCGCACCACGTCGGGATTCTTCGTCATGATCGCCCGGTTGGCGAAGATCACGTGGATGATGAAGTCCTTCTCGAGCTCGCCGAACTTGACGAGGATCTTCGCGTCGCCGGCTTCCTGCAGGGTGAGCGCCGTCGCGATGTCGATCATCATGCCGTCGATCTGCTTGGTCTTCATCGCGGCGACCTGCGAGCCCGTGCTGCCAAGCTCCCGCACCGTGATGCCGTCCGGGCCCCAGCCCTGCTTCTGCGACAGCTCGCGCACGAGCCAGCTGGTCAGCGAGCCGACGGTGCTGACGCTGATCCGCTTGCCCTTGAGATCGGCGACTGAGGCGATGCCGGTGTCGGACCGCACGATCATCACGAGCAGCAGCGGCTCGCCCGCCATCGCGGCGATACCTTGCACCGGCGTGCCTTTGGCGATGAAGGCGAGCTCCGGTCCCGATCCCAGGCCGAAATCGATGCCGCCCGCGGCAAGCGCCTGCTGCAGCTTGGCGCTGCCGGCGAAGGAGACGCTTTCGATCGCGAGGCCGCGCTTCTTGAAGAACCCCTCTTTGATCCCGATGTCGAGCGGCACGAAGGAAAAGGCCTGGCTCATCGCCTTGCCGACGCGCAGCTCGTCGTCGGCCCGCGCCGTCGCGCTCAGGCCAAATGCCAAGACTAGCGTCATTATCGCGGCGAAGGCCTGTCTGCACGTCTTCATCTCGCCGCCTTTCTCCTACAACTCGTGTGACCCAACCAACGTCAGCCCGGCGAAAGCCGGGATCCATTCATCGGCATCCGTACCGTCGGACGGATGGATCCCGGCTTTCGCCGGGATGACGATTGAGGTGGGATTGCGAACGACAAATTCCCGGCTCCGCCTACTCCGCCGCGGCGGGCATCCGGCGCTCGTGGCGCAGTTGCTCGGTCGCCGCCAGGTCGAGCGCGTGATCCCGGGGATCGACGACCACCGCGTAATCCCGTCGCGCCTGCTCGACGCTGACGAAGCCTTCGACGACGTCGTCGCGCACCCGCTTCGGCTCGCGCTCGAGCGGGTCGCCCCAGCCGCCGCCGCCGCCGGTGCGCACGATGACCACGGACTCGGCCGGCACGAGATGCTGGCTCGCGTCCATGCTGGTGAAGCTCTCCTCGCCGGGCAGCTTGAGCAGCATGTCGCCGGTGCCGCCAGCCCGCCCGCCGTGGATGCCCCAGGGCGGGCAGTCGATACGACGCGGCCGGTGCAGGTTCCAGCGACCCTCGACGAAATTGCGAACCCGCATGTCGATCCCGAGGCCGCCGCGGTGCTTGCCGGCGCCGCCGGAATCTTCGCGCAAGGAGCGCTCCTCGACCAGCACGGGCATCTTCAGCTCGATGCTCTCGATCGTCGCGTTGCGCACGTCGCCCTGGCAGATCGAGACCGAGCCCGATTCGCCGTCCTCGTGCGGCCTGCCGCCCCAGCCGCCGCCTTCGATGCTCTGGACGACGAAACGCTTGCCGTTGCGCGGGTTGACGCCGAAGAAGACGACGGCACCGCCGAGGAGCCCGTGATGGCCGGCCGGGATGCGGTCGCGGATCGCCGGCGCCAGCGCCTTGACGATGGTGTCGACGACGCTCGGCACGATCGTGCTCCACCCCGACATCGGCGCGGGATAGCGCGCCATCATGATGTTGCCTTCGGGGATGATGACCTCGCAGGCGCTGAACGAGCCCTCGTTGACGGAGTCGAGCGGCAGGGTCAGCGCCTTGTAGGCGACGCGCGCCCCCGCGAAGGTGCGCGAGTTGATGCCCGCCTTGCGCTCGCCGGTGCAGCCGGACAGGTCGATCGTCATCTTGCCGTGGTCGACCGTGACCTTGGCGTGGAGCCGGAGGCGTTCCTCCTTGATGATGCCGTCGTTGTCGAGGAAGGATTCCGCCTCGTAGACGCCGTCGGGGATCTGCGCCACGACGTTGCGGCAGCGCTGCTCGGTCTCAGCGAAGATCCGCTTGATCGCCGCCATCAGCGTATCGCGGCCGAATTTGTCGAACAGTTCGTCGAGCCGCCGGAAGGCGAGCTTGCAGGCGGCGATCTGCGAGCGCATGTCGCCCAGCGACGAATCCGGGAAGCGGATGTTGTCGCGGATGATCTTCAGCAGCAGCTCGTTGAGCTTGCCTTCCTCGTAGATCTTCAGCTGGTCGAGCTGCAGCCCTTCCTGCCAGGGATCGAGGCAGTGCGATTCCGCCCCGAAGCCGGTGCTGATGCCGCCGACGTCGATCCAATGCGCCCGCACCATCGAGAACATCACCAGCTCGCCCTCGTAGAAATAGGGCATGTAGATGACGATGTTGTTGAGGTGCTGGCCGGCGACCTTCTGGTGGTTGGTGATGATGACGTCGCCCGGCTTGAAATCGTTGCCGTGCTGCGCCATCCCGTCGACGACGAGGGCGCCGAGATCGGCGACGAAATGCGACACGCCGCCGACGTTCTGCGCGACCAGTGCGCCATCCGGCGTCAGCAGCGCGGTGCAGAAGTCGCGGACCTCGTAGATCATCATGTTGTACGAGGTCCGCGAGACGTCGGCCGCCATCTCGTTGGCGATCGCCGGCAGCGCGTTGCGGATGACCTCGAGCGTCACCGGTCCGAGAGTGTCGCCTGTCGTTTCGGCCATTACCGACCTCCCAGCGTGATGAGCAGCTCGCCGGTCGGCGCCACGACCATCGAATCCTGCGGAAAGATCACCGTCGTCGAGCCGTACTCGCTGATCAGCGCCGGCCCGGGGATCTTGGCGCCCGGCGGCAGGGCGTCGCGGGCGTAGACCGGGCAATCGACCGCGCCGTCCTGATCGTCGAAATAGACTTGCCGGCGCTCGCGCGGCGCGATGTCGCTGCTGGTCGGCAGCGCCGGCAACGCAAGCTTGGGGCGGCGGCCGAGTGCGACCAGCCGGACGTTGATGATCTCGAGCGGCTCGTCCTTGGCGTGATGCGCATAGCGCTGCTCGTGCAGCGCGTTGAAGGCGCTGCGAATGCCGTCGCGATCGGCAGCGGCGAGCTGCTCGAGGCTGACCGGCACCGGCAGGGTGAACTCCTGCCCGACGTAGCGCAGATCGAACAGGACCTGGTGCACGACCTCCTTGCCCGACGAGAGCAGGCGCTCGGATTCGACCACCATCTCCTCGTGGATCCGCTGCAGCGCGGCAAAATCGGCGCTCGTCAGCTCGGCGTAGAACGTCCGGGTGAGATCGTGTCGCTCGTCCGCCATCAGCATGCCGACGGCCGAGAAATGCGACGGGAAGACCGGAATGATGACCAGCGGGATATGCAGCTCGCGGGCGATCGCGACGGCATGCGGCGGCCCCGCGCCGCCCGAGGCCACCATGACGAAATCGCGCGGGTCGTAGCCCTTCTCGACCGAGACCTCGCGCACCGCCAGCGACATCTTGGCGATCGCGATCTGGATGACGTCGCGCGCCGCCTGGTGCACGGTCATGCCGAGCGGACCGGCGATGCGCTGCTCCATTCCCTTGGCGGCGGCGGCGCGATCGAGCCGCATCTCGCCCCCGAGAAAATCGTCGGTGCCGATGCGGCCGAGGATGACGTTGGCATCGGTGATCGACGGCTCGCTGCCGCCGCGCGAATAGGCGATCGGCCCGGGATCGGCGCCGGCGCTCTGCGGCCCGACCTTGAGGGCGCCGACCTCGTCGATCCAGGCGATGCTGCCGCCGCCGGCGCCGACCTCGACGACGTCGACGACCGGCACCATCACCGGATGGCCGTTGGCATAGCCGCCGACGAAATAACCCTCCGCCATGCTCGGCTCGCCGCCTTGCACCAGGCTCGCCTTCGCCGTCGTGCCGCCCATGTCGAAGGAGACGACGTTATCGTAGCCGAGGGCGCGGCCGACCTCCGCCGAGGCGATGATGCCGCCGACCGGCCCCGATTCCATCATCATGACGGGGCGCTTGATCGCCGCCTCTGGCGGCATGACGCCGCCGTTCGATTGCATGATCGCGAGCTCGCCGTCGAAGCCGATCTCGCGCAGCCGCGACTGCAGGCTGCGGACGTAGCCGCCGACCTTGGGGCCGATATAAGAGTTCACGACCGTCGTCGAGGTGCGCTCGTACTCGCGATACTCGCGCAGGATCTCGTGGCTGAGCGAGACATAGGCGCCCGGCAGGGCGGCCTCGACGATCTTTC
>JAQGID010000053.1 GCA_028291405.1 Rhodospirillales bacterium
TCTCGGTCGACAGCACCGGCGTTGCGACCGGCAGCACCAAGCCCTCCGACCTCTTCAACAGCGCGGGCGGGCAGACGCTGATCGGCAACGGCGGCGACGACGTCTTCCACATCGGCAGCTTCGCCAATACGAAGATCGTCGAGAACGGCACCGGGATCTCCGAAGTTTCGACCTGGACGGCGGCCTATACGCTGCAGTCCGGCCTCAGCAACCTGACCGCCAACGGCGGCGGCGCGCATCAGCTGACTGGTAATGCCGGCAACAACGTGATCACCGGCAACACCGGCAACGACCTCATCAACGGCGGCGGCGGCAGCGATCTCCTGATCGGCGGCGGCGGCAACGACACCTTCGTGATGAAGCGGGGCTACGGCAACACGACGATCGCCGACTTCAGCACGACCGGCGACGTCGTCGACCTGATGAACTACGGGTATGCCGATTTCAATGCGGTCAAGGCGGCGATGCACCAGTCCGGCAGCGACACCGTTCTGAACCTGACCGGCGGCAGCACCCTGACCTTCCACAACACAACGGTCGGCAGCTTCGTCGCGGCCGACTTCGCCCTCTCCGGCGCGGTCGCTCCGGTGATCGTGCCGGCAGTGGCGACGCCGACCATCGCTCGCGCCTGGGTACAGGCCGACAGCCATGGCGTCGCGACGGGCGGGACGACGGCGTCCGACATCTACAATACGGGCGACGGGCAGACGCTGATCGGCAATGGCGGCAACGACATCTTCCACATCGGCAGCTACGTCAACACGACGGTGGTCGAGCACGGGACGGGCGTTTCGACCGTCTCGGAATATGCCGCGAGCTACACGCTCGCGGCCGGCATCAACAACCTCGAGGCCCAGGGCAGTTACGCCCACCAGCTGATGGGCAATGCCCTGAACAACTGGATCACCGGCAGCGCGACCGGCATCGACGTCATCAACGGCGGCGCCGGCAACGACACGATCGCCGTCGGGACCGGTGCCAACATCCTGACCGGCGGGTCAGGGAACGACATCTTCGTGTTCTCGAACGTCGCCGACAAGGGCAACCACGTCACCGATTTCACCGCCGGCCAGGACCTCATCGACCTGCGCAGTCTGATGAAGTCGCTCAACTACACCGGCTCGGACCCGGTGCACGACAACATCCTCCACCTCGTCCAGTCGGGCAGCGACACCGCCGTCGTCATCGACCCGCACGGCAACGGCGACTCGGCGGCACACACCGTCGTGACGCTCGACCATGTCCTGCCCTCGGCGGTCAAGGTCGGGACCGATCTCGTCTGGCACTGATGCTACTCGGGGCGGGCGGCGCAAGCCGCTCGCCCCATCCTACTGTTCCGAAACGGCAAAGGGGCGGCACGCAGCCGCCCCTTTCTGTCGTTACACGGCGGCGGCGTCAGGCGGCGTTCGAGTTCCGCGGCTTGATATAGGCGAGGGCGACGTGCTCGGCGCAGTACGGCTTGCCGCCGACCGGCTTGGCGGTACAGAAATGAAAGGTCTTCTCGCCGGGATGGCCGATCGGCCAGGAGCAGGTCGGGCCGGTGAAATCGGGGATGATCCGCGGTTTCGGAACGAGCTTGACCGGGGAGGGCCGGGGGTCGAGCTCGAGCCGATGCGCCTTGCCGACGACGGCGTTCTTCGTCAGGCCGAGGCGGCGGCCGATCTCGGCCGTCGAATGGCCCTCCCGCCACAGTTTTCCGAGTGCTTCGACACGTTCCGGGGTCCAGATGGTTTCCATCGCGCTCACCGTATCCTGTGCACCAAAGACGCTGCAACTACTAGATACGGTAGCACCTCTCCCAAGCCTGTCCAACGCCAATCTTAATGTTATCAACAGAATCCTGTGCTCACGCGGGCTTGGCCGCAGCCTCTGCAACCACCGGTTTTACCGTATCGAGATGACGCGCCAGCGCCGCCGCCTCGGCGGGCGTCATGTGCATCCCCTCCTTGGTGCGCCGCCATAGGATATCCTCGGCGGTGAGCGCCCATTCCCGCGTCAGGAAGTGATCGACCTCGCGCGCGTAGAGCATCCCGCCGAAATGCCGACCGAGGTCGGAGGCGCGATGCACCCCGGCCAGGATCTCGTCGATCGCGCTGCCATGCCGCCGCGTCAGCCGCCGGAGCAGGTCGGGCGGCAGCTGCGGCCACTTCGAGAGGGTGCGCGAGACCAGCGACATCATATCGGGCGCGCCGAGATTGCCGCCTGGCAGCGCCGCATTCGCCGTCCAGCGCGGCGCGAGCATCGGGAAATACGGCTGCAGCTTGTCCATCGCACGCTCGGCGAGGCGCCGGTAGGTCGTGATCTTGCCGCCGAACACCGAGAGGAGCGGCGCTTCGCCGGCCGCCCCATCGAGCTCCAGCAGATAGTCCCTGGTGACCGAGCCGGGATCCGCGTGCCCATCGTCGTAGAGCGGCCGGATGCCGGCATAGCTCCACACGACATCCTGCACGGCGAAGCTCTGCCGGAGAAAGCCGCCGACCGCGGATTGCAGGTACTCGGTCTCCGCCGGCGAGATGCCCACCCGCGCCGGACCGCCGTCGATCGCGACCTCGGTCGTCCCGATCAGCGAGAAGCGTTCCTCGAACGGGATGATGAAGACGACCCGCCCGTCGTCGTTCGGCAACAGATAGGCATGCTCGCCCTGATAGAGCCGCGGCACGACGAGGTGGCTGCCCTTGACGAGGCGCAGCTTGTGGCGCGGCGCGATGCCGGAAGCGCGACAGATCTCGGCGACCCAGGGGCCCGCGGCGTTGACGAGGACGCGGGCCCGCAACGTGCTCTCGATCCCCGTTGCGCGATCCGCGACGGTGACGAGCCAAGACCCGCCCTCGCGACGCGCCGCGGTGAACTCGGTGCGGGTCAGGACGTGCGCGCCACGCTCGGCGGCGTCGCGCGCCGTGACGACGACGAGCCGCGCGTCGTCGACGCGGCAGTCGGAGTAGGCGAAGCCGCGGCCGAGATCCGGCTGTAGCCCGGCGCCGACCGGGCCGCGCGTCAGATCGATCCGTTCCGAGCCGGCGAGGGACCGCCGACCGCCCAGGCGATCGTAGAGGAAGAGGCCGAGCGCGATCAGCCAGGCCGGGCGCCGGCCTGGCCGGAACGGCACGACGAAGCGCAGCGGCCGCACGAGATGCGGCGCGATGCGCATCAGCACCTCGCGCTCGGCGAGCGCCTCGCGGACGAGGCGGAATTGGAACTGCTCGAGGTAGCGCAGCCCGCCGTGCACCAGCTTGGAGGAGGCCGACGACGTCCCGCTGGCGAGATCGTCGCGCTCGACCAGCACGGTGCGCAGGCCGCGCCCGGCCGCGTCTCGCGCGATCCCGACGCCGTTGATGCCGCCACCGACGACGAGAAGATCGATCTCGTCGGATTGAGAGACGCTGCTCACCGCAACTCCGCCGAGGCTCGGGCGACCGCGCCCAATCGACACAATGTCGACGGCGCGCAGCGAAGACAAGCATGGGTTACGTTTTACGGAAGACCGCCAGTTTCGAGAAATAAGCGGGCTCGGCGCTCTCCAGGCAAAGTCCGGCAGCGCCGAAAATCCCGGTCAGGTCGGCCACGACGTAGCTCGCAAAATAGGGCTCGTGAACGGTATGCGGGAATTGGTCGAGCAGCCCGTCGTAGTCGGGCTCGTCGCCGTGCTGCAGCGAGTCGAGGAAGATGCAGACGCCGCCCGGCCGCAGCAGCCGCGCGATCTCGCCGGCGACCAGCCGCCGCTGCTTCGGGGGCAGCTCGTGGAAGAGGTAGATCGCGGTGACGACGTCGAAGCTCGCGGCGGCGAGCGGCGCCTGCTCGGCGAGGCCCAGCACGAAATCGCAGCGCGACCACGGCGCGAGGTGGCGCCGCGCCGCATCGAGGTAGAACGGGCTGAGGTCGAGCGCCGTCACCGCCAGGCGCGGGTGGTTGTGCTTGACCTCGCGCAGGAACCGTCCCGTGCCGCAGCCGATGTCGAGCAGCCGGGCATGCCGCGCGCCGCGCCGCGCCACCGCGTCGCGCAGCGGCACCAGGGCCTGGCGGCGCATCGCGTCCGCAGCGCCGCCGAACAGCACCTCGACCTGATGGTCGTAGAGCGCGGCGGAGCTCTCGCTGAGATAGCCGTCGGTCTGAAAATGAAAGTTCTGCAGGTAATAGCGCGGGTATCTGCCCGGCTCCTGTTGCTCGGCGACCTCGGTGCGCGCGCCGGCGGTCCGACGCTGCTCGACCGATTTGAGATCGGCGAGGAAGCGGCGGCAGCGGCGCAGCTCGGCGACCGGGTTCGGCACGAGATTGGCCGGCATGGCGTAGATGCCGTCGGCGATGTTGCGCCAGTCACGCGCCAGCAAGCGGCGCAGATCGCGCAGCAGCCGGGCGCGATCGGGCAGCGTCGCGCTGATCTCCGGCGGCAGCTTCGGCCGTTCGCTGCGCGACGCGGCAACCAGCTTCTGCCCCCAGAACCACGAGACCCGCAGTCCCTGCGAGGCGCCGTAAGCGAAACGTTGCAGCGTATTTGTCATCACCGAGAAGCTAAGGTAACGGCTGCGATATGCAAGCTCGCGGCGAGAGCATCGCGGCGAATTGACCGGCGCCGGGGATTGAGGCAGAACGCCTTCGACGGCGCGGTGTTAGCCGATGATCGCCTGGATTGAAAGATGGATGGACATGGCTGGCTTCCCGACCCTCGACGACCTCTCGTTCACCGGCAAGCGGGTGCTTCTGCGCGTCGATCTCAACGTTCCGATGCATGACGGCAAGGTGAGCGACGCGACGCGCATCGAGCGGCTGGTGCCGACGATCGGCGAGCTGGTCGGCAAGGGCGCCAAGGTCATCCTGATGTCGCATTTCGGCCGTCCGAAGGGCAAGCCGGATCCCGAGTTCTCGCTGCGCCCGCTGGTTCCGGCCCTGTCGGCCGCGCTGTCCAAGGTTTTGAAGGGACGTCCGGTGGGCTTTGCAGAGGATTGCGTCGGTCCCGTGGCCGAGGCCGCGGTCGCGCGGCTGCAGGACGGCGACATCCTGCTGCTCGAGAATTTGCGCTTTCACGCCGAGGAGGAGAAGAACGATGCCGGCTTCGCGCGACGCCTCGCGGCGCTCGGCGACATCTACGTCAACGACGCCTTCTCCGCGGCGCATCGCGCGCATGCCTCGACCGAGGCGCTGGCGCATCTCCTGCCGCATGCTGCCGGACGCCTGATGCAGGCCGAGCTCGACGCGCTGGGCAAGGCGCTCGAATCGCCGACGCGGCCGGTCGCGGCGCTGGTCGGCGGCGCCAAGGTCTCGACCAAGCTCGATCTCCTCAACTTCATCCTCGCCAAGGTCGACGTGCTGATCATCGGCGGGGCGATGGCCAATACGCTGCTCTTCGCCGCCGGCAAGCAGGTCGGCAAGTCGCTGTGCGAGCGCGAGCTGGCCGATACGGCACGCGGCATCCTGGCCAAGGCCAAGAGTGCCGGCTGCGAGCTCGTGCTGCCGGTCGACGCCGTCGTCGCGCGCGAGTTCAAGGCGCATGCCGCGACCGAGACCGTCGCCATCGACCGGGTTCCGGCGGACGCGATGATCCTCGACGTCGGGCCGGCGAGCGTCGCCGAGATCGGCCGCCGCCTCGCAGCGTGCCGCACCTTGCTGTGGAACGGGCCGCTCGGCGCCTTCGAGACTTCGCCCTTCGACGCCGGCACCGTCGCCGTCGCCCGCCGCGCCGCCGAGCTGACCCGCGAAGGCAAGCTGATCAGCGTCGCCGGCGGCGGCGATACCGTCGCGGCGCTTGCCCATGCCGGGGTCGAGGAGAGGTTCACCTACGTCTCGACCGCGGGCGGCGCCTTCCTCGAATTCCTCGAGGGCCGCGAGCTGCCGGGAGTGGCGGCGCTGCGGCGCTAGCCGTCAGGCAGCGCGGACGCGGGCGGCGGGGAGGCGGAGGGTGACGGTCGTGCCTTTGCCGACCTCGCTCTCGATCGTGAGCTTGCCCTGGTGCAGGTGGATCATCGCGTTGCTGAGCGGCAGGCCGAGACCGGTGCCCTCGTATTTGCGATTGAGCTTGGCGTCGACCTGACCGAAGGGGGCCAGCGCCGTCGCGATGTTCTCGGCGGCGATGCCGATGCCGGTGTCGCGCACCGTCATGACGAAGGCGCCGTCCTCGACGACGCCGCCGTCGACGTCGATCGTGCCGCCGGGGGGCGTGAACTTGACGGCATTCGTCAACAGATTGAGCAGGACCTGCTTGAGCTTGCGCTCGTCGGCATAGAGCAGCGGCAGCTCGGGCGGCAGATTCGTGCGGATGGTGACGCCGCCGCGCTGGGCCCGCTCCTGGATGAGGCGCATCGCCGATTGCGTCACCTGGGCGATCTCGACGTCGTCCTCGATGAGCTCGAGCTTGCCGGCCTCGGCCTTGGCGATGTCGAGGATGTCGTTGATGACCTCGAGCAGATGATGCGCGCTGTCGAGCACGTCGCCGATGTACTCGCGGTACTGCGGGCTGCCGAGTGGGCCGAAGATCTCCTCGCGCATGATCTCGGAGAAGCCGATAATCGCGTTGAGCGGCGTGCGCAGCTCGTGGCTGATGTTGGCGAGGAACTCCGACTTCGAGCGGCTGGCGATCTCGGCCGCCTCCTTGGCCGCGAAGAGCGCCTCCTCGCGGTGCTTGAGGTCGGTGATGTCGGTGCGGATGCCAACGGTCGAGCCGTCGGCGGTGCGGTGATCGCTTACCTTGATCCAACGCTCGTTGCGGAGCTTGATCTCGAAGCTGGCGCGCGGCTCGGCGCGCAATCGCAGCCGGTCGGCGAGCCAGTCTTGCCGCTTCTCCGGCGGCAGGTCGATGTCGCCTGCCGCGAGCCCGGCGCGCAGGAACCCCTCGAAGCTCATTCCCGGCACGATGTCGTCGGTGATGCTGGGGAATGACGTCCGGAACTTGTGGTTGCTGAGGACGAGGTGATCGCTGGCGTCGAAGAGCGCGAACCCTTCGGAAATGCTTTCGAGCGCCTGGGTGAGCTGATTCTGCGACTGCGCTGCCCGGCTGGCCGTCGCCTGCTGCTCGCTGACGTCGAGGGCGGTGCCGCGAAAGCCGAGGAAGACGCCGGTGAGCGGATCGAAGATCGGCAGGCCGGAGACATGAAACAGACGCTGCGAGCCGTCGCGATGGGCGATGGTGAAGGCGAGATCCCGGAACGGCGCGCGGCGTTGCGCGTCGAGCGGCTCGCCGTCGTAGCCCGACGCCGCGACGAATCTGCCCAGCTCGAGCAGCGAACGGCCGATCAGCTCGACCGGCTGCAGGCCGAGGACCTCGCTGACGCGTGGTGAGACGAAAGTCAGGCGGAGCGCGGTGTCGGTCTCCCAGATCCAATCGGAGACCAGTCGGGTGAGGTCGTCGAGACGCTCTTGCGTGACCGACAGCGCATGCCGGGCGGCGTAGAGATCGGCAATGTCGTGGAAGCTGCCGGCGATGCCGGTCACGGCGCCGTTGTCGTCGACGATCGCGAAATGCTCGACGCGCCAGCGCGATGGAGCGGGATCGGCCAGCGCGATCTCGCGCGTCGGCCTGCCGCCGTGCGCGATGATCTCTGCGACGATCTCGTCGAGCTGGTAGAGCGGCACGTCGGGACTCGCAGCCAGCCGCAGATAGGCTGGGTTGGCATAGAGCAACTCGCCGTTCGGATCGACGATGAAGAACGGCGCCGTCGCCGCCGCCAGGGCAGCCCCGCCACCGGCGTCGCGATCGGGCGACGCGAGCGAAGCCGCGGCGGCAATCATCCCGGTGCGATGGTGTCGGTTAACCTGCGGCACGAGCTCGCCCTGGTTGCTCGATCCGCCATGACGCGCTGGTCAGGTTCTGGTCGCGTTGCCAGGACTTCAGAAGCTGCACCGCGGCCGGCAGGGCGATGTTCTGGTAGAATTCCATGATCTCGCGGACTTCGCTGCGGCTCGGCGGCGGCTCGTTCGGGCGTGCCTTGCGGCTCAGCAGGAAGATCGACGCGAAGACCGGCGGCGCCATGCCGAGGCCGCGGCAGGCGATCGCCAGGGCTTGGCCACCGCGCTCGAACAGCAGGCGGCGAATCAGCGTCGGACGGACGCCGCTCATCGTCGAGAACATCGCCTCGAAGAGCGCGATCTCGCCCTGGCGCAGCGCCTGAATCAACAGGCCGGGCGTGACGGCGCCGGCCTCGACGAGGGCGGTGGCGAGCTCGATCGATTTGCGTTCCTCGTGAACGACGGTGCGCTCGACGAGCGCACCGACGCTGCTCTCGAGGGCCGGGTCGAAATCCCCCGCCTCGACCGGGTACGTCGCCAGGATATGCTGACGCAGCGCGGCCGAGACCCACCAGTACATCTGGCGCGCCAGCTCGACGTTGATCTCGGGACGGCACAGCAGCGGGTTCTGGTAGGTGTCGATGCGCTGCGACTGCTCGACGAGATACTCCATCGTCGCGGCCGAGATGCGGGCACCGTGATTCTCCAGCAGCGTTCTGATGACGTCCGGGTTCTCGGCCTGAATGAGAGCGTCCGACACCGGTTCGCTGACTAGGTTGCGCATTGCGATCGCGAGCTGATGCTCCAGCGTGCGGTGCAGGATGATTTCGATAAGCTCTTCGTCGTGGAGGACGGTGCTGTTGACGAGGATGGGGTGGGCTACCTCGATGCGGTCCTGCGCGAGGGCCAGGACGAGGTCGTGTGGCGCGTTGCTCTCGTGCGACAGCTTCTCGGCGAGGGCGCGGCGGACCGAGACCTCGACGTCGTGGATCAATTGGCGCAGGATTTCCGTCATCAGCGACCGCTCGCGGTCGGTCAGCGTGTCGCCGCTGGCGAAAAACAGATCGGTCACCGTCGCTGTGAGGGCTTGTCTCGCCGCCACGGACTTGTCGCGGGCGAGATCGTAGAGATGTTGCGTGTCGACCTGCGCCATCAAAGGAATCAACTCTGTTGTTCACCGCCGAGGCAACGACGCCCGGCTCCCCTGGTGAGGAAACGTCGCTGTTTCTACTCGGGCGCGCTTTACGAAACCGTTAACCTCGCTGGATTGGATTGACGGCATCTCGTTCGGGTCAAGGGGAAGCCGAAAGTGTTGGCTGGAAGACTAAGCGCGGGAGGGAGTGGTCATGCGCATCGCCTGCCGCCTCGGCATCACCGTCGTCGCTCATCTGCCGCTTGCCGGTTCCGTCATGGCCGCCGATCTGCCTGGTCAGCGCGTCGATATCGGCATCGCCGATCTGCCGCCGCCCTACGCGACGGCGAGCGTCAGCAATTCCCCGGATGTCGTCGATCGCCCCGCCGAGGCGGCGCTGCAGGTTCCGCAGGGGTTCGTCGCGACCCTCTTTGCCGATCGCCTCGGCAACGCCCGCAACCTTGCGGTCGCACCGAACGGCGACGTCTTCCTGGTCGGCTCGGCGGAAGGACGCATTCTCGTGCTGCGCGACGACGGCAAGGGTCGCGCCCTCCGCCCGGAGGTCTTCGCCGATGGTCTCGACGCCCCGTCCGGCATCGCCTTCCAGGACGGCGCCCTCTACATCGCGGATCTGCGCGCGGTCTGGCGCTATCCCTATCGCGCCGGCGACGTCAGACCGAGCGGCGCGGCGACGCAAGTGACGCCGCCGGGCGCGCTCGGATCTCCCAATGGGCACGACACGCGCAATCTCGCCTTCGCACCGGACGGCAAGAGCTTCTTCGTCGCGGTCGGCTCGCGCGGCAACGTCGACGAGGAGGCGCCGCCGCGCGCCACCGTGACGGCGTTCCGTGCCGACGGCTCCGGCGGGCAGGTCTTCGCCAGCGGGCTGCGCAACCCGGTCGGGATCGGCTTCCGCCCGGGAAGCACCGACCTCTACGTCGCCGTCAACGAGCGCGACGGGCTCGGCGACGGCCTCGTGCCCGACTTCTTCACGCGGCTTCAGCAAGGCGGCTTTTACGGCTGGCCGTATTCTTATATTGGTCAGCATCCCGAGCCGCGGCTGCACGGCAAGCATCCCGAGCTCGTCGCCAAGGCGATCGTGCCCGACGTACTCTTCCGTTCACATTCGGCGCCGCTCGGGCTCGCCTTCTACGAGGGTCGGCAATTCCCCGCCGACTATCACGGCGATGCCTTCGTGACGCTGCACGGCTCGTGGAATGCCAGCGTGCCGACCGGCTACGAAATCGTCCGGATCAAGTTCCGCGACGGTCGTCCGGCCGGCGGTTACGAGATTTTCGCGACCGGCTTCCGCGTCGGCGGCGACACGACGGCGCGGGTCTGGGGCCGCCCGGTCGGCATCGTCGTGGCGAGAGACGGCAGCCTGCTGGTCGCCGACGATACCGGCGGCACGGTCTGGCGCATCAGCTACACGGAAAAGTAGGGCTCACAGCCGTTTGCGGGCCTCGTCGAGGAGGGCGGCGACGCCGCTCGCCACGCCCATTTCGGCGGCGACGCGCATCGCGACGATCTGCCAAACGCCGCCTTCGCGCAGCAGGATCGGCGCGCCGCTGGCGCCGTGCGTGCCTGTGCAATTGTCGTGCAGGAGTTTTTTTCCGCTGCTGTCCTCCGCGAGACCGATGATCCGGCATTCCGGGTCGACCGTCAGCAGCAGCGGATGGTCCTGGCTGTAGCCGCCGGTCGTCACGATGGTCCCGGTCTCGGTCGGCGTCGCCCGGATCGTCAGGATGCGGTCGGGCGTCCCGAGGTTTTTGTCGAGCGTCAGCAGCGCCCAGTCGCTGCCCATCGTCCGGCGCGGCTCCCGCGGATCGTAGCCGGGCCCGGTCACGACGGCGCGCGCGACGGCATGGCCGGCATAGTTGCCGCTGTCGTAGCCGATCAGAAAATGCAACGATTCCGGCGGGAAGTTGCGCCCCGTCTTCGGATTGTAGACGCAATGCGCCGCGGTGAGCACGGTCGTCGCGCCGACCAGCGAGCCGGTGCACGACATATGCAGATTGCCGCTGTTCGCCTGCACCTTCCCGATCGAACGCCACGGCGCGGTGGTGGGGTCGATGCGCTGTCGCGGGTCGTGCGCGCCGATGCCGGGGAGCAGCACCGGCGGGAGATCCTTCGCGGCGGCGGGACGATCCGTCAGCGCCGCGGCGAGGGCGAGGCCGATCAGCAGCAGGCATGTGGTGGCGGCTTTCATCGCGTCACTTCTACCGGCCGGTCGCTGCCGCGTCACGCTCCGCCTGCGGGGTGCAACGGGTCGCGCTCGCCGTTAAAGAACCGTTAACGGATTTGTGGCATCGTCGCGACTGAACGATCAGGAGTCGGCCGCCATGCCGATCTTACCGGGATTGGGTGCCCAGCCGTCGGTGACGACGGTGCCATACGTTCAGCCGCCGGCTCCGCGGGTGGCTGCGGTCGAGCCGGCGCGTCGGGTCACGGCGGCTAAAGGCACGACCCAGAGCGATATCGATCCCGACGACAAGCGGCGGCATCAGCACAACGATCACAGCGGCGACCGCGGCTCGACGCTCGACGTCGAGGTCTGAGGCCGGCGGGCGCGGCGAAAGCCGGCGTCCCGCGTGATTTCGCAAGAGCGGCTTGCGACGCTGCCGCGCCTCGGCCAGAGTGGCGCGATGACCGGCAGCCATAGCGGGCAGGGGCCCAGCGTCACGATCGTCCCCGACGGCGACAACCGCGAGCGCCTCGTCTGTCCCGATTGCGGCTTCATCAATTACGAGAATCCGAAGATCGTCGTCGGCTCGGTGGTGCGCGCCGGCGACCGGGTCCTGTTGTGCCGCCGCGCGATCGAGCCGCGCCACGGATTCTGGACGCTGCCGGCGGGCTATCTCGAGCTCAACGAATCGACTGTTCAGGGGGCCATGCGCGAAGCCTGGGAAGAGGCGCAGGCGCGCATCGCGATTGACGGGCTGCTGGCGATCTACGACATCCCGCGGATCAGCCAGGTGCAGCTGATCTACCGCGCCCGGCTGGTCGATCCGGCGATCGGCGCCGGCCCGGAAAGCCTCGAGGTCCGGCTCTTCCGCTGGGAGGAGATCCCCTGGCACGATCTCGCCTTCCCCTCGGTCAAATGGGCGCTCGACCATTTCCGCGAGGTCGGCGAGGCCGACGTCATCACGACGCGCGGAAACCCGGCAGAGGCCGCCGGCGGGCTTTAGGCCCGCCCTCGCCGGTCCCCGCCTACTTGACGATCGCGGCGCCCGCCTTGGCGCAGACCTCGTCCTGCGAGGCGGCGCCCCCCGAGATGCCGACGGCGCCGATCAGCTTGCCGCCCTCGATGAGCGGGATGCCGCCGCGCGAGCCGATCACCCCGTCGAGCGAGAGCTGATAGACGAGGCCGCCCTGGATAGCGCTTTCGAAGACCTTGGTCTCGCGACGGAAGGTTGCTGCGGCGCGGGCCTTGTGCTCGGCGAGTACGATCGAGGCGAGCTGGGCCCCGTCCATCCGGGCGAAGGCGACGAGGTTGCCGCCGGAATCGACGACCGTGACGTTCATCTTCCAATCGTGGCTCTTGGCTTCGGCGACGGCGGCGGCAACCACGGCCTGCGCCCGTTCGAGCGAGATCGGTGCGCCATAGGGCACGTCGAAGGGCATCTTGTCGGGGACGACGTCGAGAGGGTTGGGCGCCGGCGTCTGCGCCTGGCTCGCGCCGGCGGCGAGAAGAACGGCGCCGACGGCTGCGGCGAGAACATGTTTCGTCATGTCGGTCCCCCCAGGCTGTGGTGTTCTATCGGCGTTAGCGTGCCGACCCTACCAGACGGTGGAGCGGCTGAAATTCACAAGGCCGAGAGGCTGGCAGGCCATTGCCGCTCGTTACTTCGCTTCGGGGGCCCCTGCCGATCTCGTGGGCAGATCGCCGTAGAAGCGCCGCCGCGTCGGCGGCGATATGCCGTACTCGACCTCGAACATCAGGCGCGGCCGGCGCAGGGCGACCGTTCCCATGTGGAAGCCGAAGGGATCCTCCGCGAAACCATAGCCGGCGGGACCATGGATCCGCATGATCCGCTCGCGGCCGTAGAAATCGATGATCTCGCTGTCCGGCTTCCCGACGAAGAACGTCAGCTGGTGGCGCAGGCGCTTGCGCCGGTGACTTTCCCGGACGTAGACGTGCGGGCCCGCATCGTCGTCAACGTCCGTCAAGTAGAAGAAGAATTTGACCGACCGCCAATCGTTCATGTCGAAATGGAAGCGCTCCTGCGAGGCACGCTTGAGCAGGGCTTCGTCGTAGTTCTCGCTGGGGAAGCTCCACCACAGCCGCGAGCTGATGACGACGGCCGTGGTGCGGAGATAGTGGCTGGCAATGAGAAAGAGGCACGCATCCTGGCGTACGACGTCGATCTCGGGACATTGCTCGATCTTGTCGAGGAAATGCCCGACGAGAATCGGCCGGCCGCTCGCCACTTCCGCTTGCCGATGTTCGGCGGGCAGGAAAGCGACGCTCCGCTCGAGGTTCCCGAAGCACTCGGTGCGATCCGCGAAAGCGCGGATGCCGCTCACGATCGGCTCGGGAAGCTGAAGGCCGCAGGAGATGCCGTCCGCGCGAATTTCATCGGCGGCGGCGCGAGGATCGATGCCCGCGAAGATCGTGTCGGATGACGCATTCTGCGGCACGGCGGAGCGCGTCATCAGCGAGACGGCGCGCCGAACCATGACGACCCGACCGGAGATGAACATGAGCAGCCACTTCGGGTCATCCCGGAGATCGGCGAGGTAAACCGGCAGGCGGGCTCTTACCCGCCGCGCCAGCGCTCTCAGCCTATGTGACGGCGCGGCGGCCCGTGGTGGTCCGCTGTCCGACATCTGGATCATCGTCATGAAGCCTCCTGCCGTCAGGCGGGTGCTTAAACGATCCTCTCGGAGGTTTGTTCCTCTATACTGGGATTTTTATTGGACATGCGGAGAAAAGACGGATTTCTTTGGAATACTTGCCATATCTTTAACTTTTGTTTGTTGGCGTTTACTTTCTAACCGTCAGGCTTCGAGGCCGACGAGACCGAGGGCGAAGGATTCGGCGTCGAAGGGGCGGAGGTCGGCGGCGCCCTCGCCGACGCCGATTGCATGCACCGGGATGCCGTATTTCTCGGCGAGCGAGACGACGACGCCGCCCTTGGCGGTGCCGTCGAGCTTGGTCATGACGAGGCCGGTGACGCCGACGAGATCGCGGAAGGTCTCGGCCTGGGCATGCGCGTTCTGGCCCGTTGTAGCGTCCAGCACGAGCAGGACGCTGTGCGGCGCGGAGGCGTCGACCTTGCGCAGGACGCGCAGGATCTTGGCGAGCTCGGCCATCAGGTCGGCCTTGTTGTGCAACCGCCCGGCAGTATCGATCAGCAGGATCTCGGCACCGAGCTTCTGCGCCTCGACGAGCGCGTCATAGGCGAGGCCGGCGGAATCGGCGCCCTGCGGCCGCGTGATGACGGGGCAGCCGGCGCGCTCGCCCCAGATCTTCAGCTGCTCGACGGCGGCGGCGCGGAAGGTGTCGCCGGCGGCCAGCACGACGGATCTGCCCTCGTCGCGATAGAGCTTGGCGAGCTTGCCGATCGTTGTCGTCTTGCCGCTGCCGTTGACGCCGACGACGAGAACGACGTGCGGCCGCTTGCTCGGATCGATGCGCAGCGGCTTCGCGACCGGCTCGAGCAGCCGCGTCACCTCGGCGGCGACGGCGCGCTTGACCTCGTCACTCGAGACCTCTTGGTTGAATCTGGTGCGGCGGAGGTTGCCGACGACCTCGGCGGCGAGGTCGAGGCCCATATCGGCGGCGATCAGCAACTCCTCGAGCTGCGCCAGACTCTCGTCGTCGAGGCGGCGCCGCGTGATGATGCCGCCGATGCCCTCGCTGAGCCGGCTCGAGGAGCGCGACAGTCCGGCCTTGAGGCGGCTCAACCAGCCGCGTTTCTCGTCGCTCATGCAGCCTCTGCCGTGTGGATTTCGCCGGTCAGCACGGCGCCGTCGACGCCGATGACCCGCATCTCGGTCAACGCATCCTCGCGGATTCCAGATCCCAGCCGAATTTGCGCATAATGCTCGGTATAGCCGAGGCCGCCGCGCTCGGCGAGGACGCTGGCGATGCGGCCGACCTGGGCGGCGAGGAAACTCGCGTGCCGCGACGCGCCCGCCTCGCGCAGCCGCGCCGCCCGTTCATGGACGATGCCGCCGTCGACCTGCGGCATGCGGGCGGCCGGGGTGTCGGGTCGCGCGGAGTAGGGGAAGACGTGGAGATGCGTCAGCTCGCACGCGTCGACGAGGCTCAGCGAATTTTCGAACATCGCCTCGCTCTCGGTCGGAAAGCCGGCGATGAGATCGGCGCCGAGCGCGATGCCGGGGCGCAGCGCGCGAGCCCGGCGGCAGGCATCGATCGCATCCTGCCGCCCGTGGCGCCGTTTCATCCGCTTGAGGATGAGGTCGTCGCCCGACTGCAGCGAGAGATGCAGGTGGGGCAGCAGCCGCTCTTCCTCGGCGATGAGGCGCCAGAGGTCGTCGTCGATCTCGACGGGGTCGAGCGACGACAGGCGTAGCCGCTTCAGCTCGGGAACGAGCGCGAGAAGCCGCCGCATCATCTGCCCCAGCGTCGGGTGGCCGGGGAGATCGGCGCCGAAGCCGGTGATGTCGACGCCGCTGAGAACGATCTCGCGGCAGCCGTCGGCGAGGCGCCGCCGCACCTGCTCGACGATCGCGCCGATCGGCACCGAGCGGCTGTCGCCGCGGCCGAACGGGATGCTGCAGAAAGTGCAGCGATGGTCGCAGCCCTGCTGCACCTGGATGAAGGCGCGGATCCGGCTGCCGATCGTGGCATCGATGCCGGCGGCGACGTCGCTGGCGGTGGCGTGGGGAGCGAAGATGTCGCCGACGGCGACGCGCTCAGCCGCGTCGCTGCGATAGGATTCCGCCAGCAGCTTCTCGGCGTTGCCAAGCACCTGGTCGACCTCCGCCATCGCGGCGTAGCGCGCCGGGTCGATCTGCGCGGCGCAGCCGGTGACGATGATGCGCACCTCGGGCCGCGATCGCCGCATCCGCCGGATCGCCTGGCGCGCCTGTCGCTCGGCCTCGCCGGTGACGGCGCAGGTGTTGAAGATGACGGCGTCGGCCAGTCCCGCAGCTTCGGCCTGGGCCCGCATCACCTCGGATTCATAGGCGTTGAGGCGGCAGCCGAAGGTAACGACCTCGAGACCCGGCATCGTCCTGGCGTCAGCCGAAGAGTGCGGCATCGAAGCTGCCGGCGAAGCTCGTCGCGACCGGGCCGGTCATCAGCACGTGATCGTCGGCGCGCCACTCGATGGTCAGCGCCCCGCCGTCGACGACGACCTCGGCGCGGCGCTCGACGAGGCCGCGACGGTGCGCCGCGACCAGCGCCGCGCAGGCGCCGGTACCGCAGGCGAGGGTGATGCCGGCGCCGCGCTCCCAGACGCGCAGCCGGATGTTTCTTGGCGACAGGATTTGCACGATCCCGATGTTGGCGCGCTCGGGGAACGACAAATCATGCTCCAGGACGGGGCCGAGTGCCGCGAGATCGATCGCCGCCACCTCCGGCACGAAGAACGTCGCATGCGGGTTGCCCATGCTGGTGCAGACCGGATCGGCGAGCGGACCCAGCGCGAGGTCGACGTGCAGCGTGTCCTGCGGCCGCGCCAGCGGGATCTCGCGCCAGTCGAGCCGCGGCTTGCCCATGTCGACCGCGATCGCACCCGCCGCCGCCGGCCGCGCCTCGAGCAGCCCCGCTTCGGTCTCGATCGTCAGGCGGTCGGCGCCGGCCTCGCCGAGCAAGAGCGACGCGACGCAGCGCGTCGCATTGCCGCAGGCCGCGACCTCGCTGCCGTCAGCGTTGTGGATGCGCATGAAGGCGGCGGCGCGTGCGTCGCGCGGCCGCTCGATGACGATGAGCTGGTCGCAGCCGACCCCGGTCCGACGGTCGGCGATGGCGCGGGCTCGCGCGGCGTCGAGCGGAAACCCCGTCACGCGCGCGTCGATCACCACGAAATCGTTGCCGAGCCCGTGCATCTTGACGAAATTCTGAGCGCCCATGGTGCCGCTTATATGGCGCCGCGTCGCGGCTTGTCCATTGGATAGCCGCGATTCGCGGCAACGGCGCGTCGGCGACGGGCCCGTCGATTTAATGCCCGTGCAATCTTGCCGCAATATCCCGGATGGCATTGTTGCACCATCGAGAGGGCGAGCACAGGCGCTCTCTGGATGGTTCCCCCAATGCCTTGTCCCGCCCCGGAGTTAG
>JAQGID010000077.1 GCA_028291405.1 Rhodospirillales bacterium
GTCAACCCGCTGGTGGCATATCCCGACGGCGTCATCGCTCTCGACGCCCTCATCGTCATGCGCTAACCATCTCCTCCACTGCCGGCGCGGGAACGCGCCGGCAGAAACGGCAGGGACGGAGCGCAGACCATGACCCAAGACATCATCGCCCAGCAGGACGGTCCGATCCTGCGCCTCACCCTCAACCGGCCCGAGCACGGCAACGGCATCTCCGACGACATGGCGCGCGAGCTGAAGCGGCTGCTCAACGGCGCCGCCGAGACCTCGCACCTCGTCGTGCTGCGCGGCGCCGGGGCGGACTTCTGCACCGGCCGCGCCGCGCCGACCGGCGGCCCGCCGCCGCGGCCGCTCGAAGGGCTCGAAACCCGCCGCTATTTCGACGTGATCTTCGATCTCTACGCCGCATTCCGGAAATCGCCGGTGCCGATCATCGGCGTCGTGCAGGGCCGCGCGCTCGGCGCCGGCTGCGCCCTCGCGGCGCTCTGCGACATCACCATCGCCAGCGAGACGTCGCGCTTCCAGGTGCCGGAGATGGGCCACAACATCCTGCCGACGATGGTCGCCTCTTCCTTCGTCGACCGCGTGCCGTTGAAGGCGCTGACCTATCTCGTCTACTCGACGGCGGTGATCGGTCCGGAGCGGGCGCTCAGCTTCGGGATCGTCAGCGACATCGTGCCGGCGGGCGCGCTCGACGATGCCGTCGCGACGCTCTGCGCCGCGATGCTCAAATCGCCGCTGCCGGCGCTGCTCGCGGTCAAGGAATACGCCCGCTCGGCCCCCAAGATGGACGTTCAGGGCGCGGTCGACTTCGCCCGCAACCTGCACGCCATCGTCAACTCGTCGAGCGAGATGCGGAAGAAATAGCGCACCTTCGTCGCGCGCCGGTTTCGGAACCGGCGCCGCAGCCTCCTCGTTGCAGTTGCAGTAATAAACTGCAATGTCGGAGAGGTTGGCGATTGTCGAAGAGGGCGCTTCTCGAGCTTGCGCCGACGTCGTTCGACGAGCGCGTCGCGCGTGAAGTCGCCCGCCGGGTCACGCCGCGCTTCGAACGCGCCATGGGCGTCGTCACCTGGCTGGCGGACGAGAAGGTGGTGCTCGGCGCGTCACTCGTGGGTTGGGCGTATTGCCGTCTCGTCCGGCCGCGGCCGCAGGCGATCCGCGCTGCGGACCATGTCGTCGTCTGCGCCGCGGCGGCCGGGATGCTGCCACATCTCTTCAAATGGCTGGTCGACCGCGAGCGGCCGAACCGCAAGAGCTTTATCGGATGGCTGCACGGCGTCCCGCGCCAGGGAAAGCCGTATGATTCGTTTCCGTCCGGCCACGCCATTCATCTCGCCGCTGCGGCGGCGGCGCTGTGGCGGCTCGGTCCCCGGCGGCTACGCTCCTGTCTTTGGCCGGCCGCGGCGTCGCTGTCGCTGACTCGCGTCCTGCTCCTGGCGCATTATCCGAGCGATGTCGGCGCGGGGCTCGCGATGGGAGTCGGACTCGAAGCCGTGATGGCCCGGTTGCTTCCGAAGCCGGATCGTCAGGAGCCCGAGCGCGCGGCCGGCGGGACGGTGACCGGAGTCTCCTGATAGACCGCCGGGAAGAGCCGCTTCAGATTGGCGATCTTCGGCATGTCGTTGACGACGATGTACAGGCTCTCGGGGTGCCGCAGCAGGTAGTCCTGGTGATAGGCCTCGGCGGGGTAGAACCCGTCGAGCTTGTCGACCTTGGTCGCGATCGGCCGGCGGAAGATGCCGGCCTGGTCGAGCTGGGCGATGTAGCTCTGCGCGACCTTCTGCTGCGCCTCGTCCCGGACGAAGACTTCCGAGCGATATTGCGGGCCGCTGTCGGGACCTTGTCGGTTGACCTCGGTCGGGTCGAGCGCGACCGAGAAGAAGATCTGCAGGATCTGACCATAGGAAATCGTCTTCGGATCGAACTGGATCTCGACCGATTCCGCGTGGCCGGTCCGGCCCGAGTTGACGGTCTCGTAGCTCGCCGTCTCCGCCGTGCCGCCGGCGTAGCCGGAGAGCACCCGGTCGACGCCCTTGACGTGTTCGAATACGCCTTGGACGCCCCAGAAGCAGCCGCCCGCCAGCACTGCGGTCGCCATGCCGCCCCCCGCTGCCGGCAGGTCGGCCTGCGGCGGCGGCACGAGCTGCGCGGTCTCGGCGGAGACCGCTTGCGGGTAAGCGGATAAGCCGAGGATCAGGGCCAGGGCCGACGCCGCGCGGAACGATTTGAACAACCCTGCGGCAATGGACATGGCGGGCCTCCTCGGTCGGCGGCGGCTCCCTCAGGCGTCTTCGAGTGCGGCCGGCACCTTACTAATCTGGTGCGCCTGCAGCTTTGGCAAGACGTCGCGGCCGAAACGGCGGATCTGCTCGATGAACAATTCGTGAGGCAGCGCGCCGACGTTGAGGTTCAAGAGTATCGAGTTCGCGCCGCCGTGCTCGGCCGCCTCGATGAGCTGCTCGGCGACTTCCTTCGGCGAGCCCCAGGCGAGCTGGTTGCCGTTCACCCGCGTCTCGACGTCCGCGAGCGTGATATTGCGGATCTTCTCGCGATCCATCGCCGCGGCGGCCTGATTCTCCGGCCGGATGTAATCGTGCGACGGCGATGGGCCCGACGGCGCGGCGGGAGGCTGCGGCTTGGGGCCGGACAGGCTGCCGTGATGCCAGAGGATCTGCGTGAAATAGAGGTAATAGGGCGAGTACTCGTCGATCGCCGCCTGCTTGCTGTCGGCGACATAGGCATCGGTGAAGAGGCAGAGGTGCTCGGAGGTCAGGCGATGGCCGTGCTTTGCCAGCGACTTGCCGTAATAGCCGACGATGTCCTCGGTCAGTCCGCGCTTGCCGGCTGGCAGGACTGCGGCGAGGTTGTGCTTGCCGGCGAAGTCGATCGTCTCCTTGCTGCCGGTGAAGGGAATCCAGACCTGCGGATACGGCTGCTGGAAGGGCCGCGGCCAGATCGAGACGTCCTTGAACTTCCAGAACTTGCCCTCGAACGAGAATTTCTCCTCGGTCCAGGCCTTCATGATGATCTCGTAAGCTTCCTCGAAGCGGGCACGCGATTCCGCCATCGGCACGTCGTAGACCTTGTACTCGCGCGGGACGCCGCGGGCGAAGCCGGACATGACGCGGCCGCGCGACAGGCAGTCGGCCATCGCCAGCTCCTCGGCGATGCGCAGCGGGTTGTGCAGCGGCAGGAGGTTGCCGAGCAGCAGGAACTTGAGGTTCTTCGTCCGCTGCGCGCCGACCGCCGCCATCATGTTCGGCGAGTTCATCAGCCCGTGCGGCGTCGTGTGATGCTCGTTGAGCCCGACGCCGTCGAAGCCCAGCCGGTCCATCTCCTCCCACGCCTGGAGATGCTCCTCGTAGGTCGTCGCGGCGATTTCGGGATCGAAATGCGCGCCGGGCAGCGGGTATGGGAGATACTTGTCCGTCTTGAACGAGTCAAAATGCTTGCCGTAGGCGAGCAGGTCGAAAACGAAGACCTTCATAGCAGTCCTTTCGTGGTCTGCCGGCCGGACGGGCGGCATCCAAAGCTTTGAATTCTCAACGGACGACTTCCCGGCTGGTGGCGTCCGCCGCAGATATAAGGAAACCTCATTGACCCGACTCGGGTCAATGAGGTTGCGTCAAAGTCTAGAGTGGAGCGGCGGAGCGGCGCGTCAGCCCGACTTGACGACGTAGCGCCCCTGCTCGTCGCGCGTCAGCCCTGGCGCGCGATAGAGTTTCTCGATCTCGCGCACGATCTCGCGCCCGTCGCGGCTGCCGACTGCCGCCATCAGCTGCTCGAAGCTCTTCGGACCGTCGGCGAGCGCCGCCGGGATCGATGCGAACCGCTTGCCCTCGTAGCGCGGGGGCTCGGGGATCGACATTTCCATGCGCGACGCGCCGCCGTAGGGCCAGGTCAGATCGTAGCCGACCTTGGCGCCGGTCGCGGCGCCGTGCAGCGACGGGTCGAGCGGGCTGGCGCGGACGCCGGTCAACAGGATGAGATCACGGTCGCCCTGGAAGCGCGTCCCCAGCGCCCATTCCATCTGCTCGTCCGAGAAGATATCGATGTCGGGGTCGACGACGAACATGTTCTTGACGCCGACCGTCGAGAGCACGGTGTAGATCGCGGTGCGCGCCTCGCCGGGAAAGCGCTGGCGCAGCGCGACGCGGACGTTCGAAGAGCCGCCCGCCGCGACCGGCGCGTAGACCGCGATCGGCTCGCGCACGACGCTCGTCAGCGCACGCCAGACGTTGAGTTCGGTGCGCAGCGTCTCGAGCTGCGAGGTGTCGGTGCGCAGCAGCTGCTTGCCGCTGATCGTCACGGTCTGGAAGAGGGCGTCGCGGCGGCGGGTGATCGCCGTCACGTGGAACACCGGGTTCAGCTTCACCCCGCCGTAATAGCCGAGATACTCGCCGTACGGACCTTCCTGCTCGACATAGCCCTTCTCGTCGAGATAGCCCTCGATCACCCACTCGGCGTCGGCCGGGACGCGGATGTCGTTGGTGACGCATTTAACCACTGGCAGCGGCGCGCCGCGCAGCGTCGCCAGCAGCTCGAGCTCGTCGCCGGCGAGACGCATCGTCGCCGCGACATGGTCGATCGGATGCGCGCCGACGACAAAGCTGACCGGCAGCTTCTCGCCACGCGCCACTGCCGCCTGGTAGATCGCCCGGAGATCGCTCGGTGCGTTGAGGTCGACGCCGGCCTCATGCGCGCCGCGCAGCATCATGCGGCGCATGCCGATATTGGTGAAGCCGGTCGCCTGGTCGATGGAATAGTCGATTGAGGCGGAGATGTAGGGCCCACCATCGGCGCCGTGCTGCAGGTGGATGGGCAGGCGCGTCAGATCGGCGTCGTCGCCCATCAGCACGATCTCCTGAACGGGCGCCGCGCCGCGTGAGACCTCAATGATCTCCGGCGAATTCTTCAGGCGGCGCAGGATCTCGGCCAGGATCTCCTGCTTGCCGACACCGAAGGCGCGCGCCAGCCGCGACCGGCTGGCGTTGACATTGCCGACGAGCTCGGCGCCCTCGGCGCCGGTCTTCTGGAAATGGACGGCATTGGGGTTGCAGTAGAGCGCGGCGGCGACGTCGGCGAGATCGGTCGCCTCGCTGCGGATCTCCAGCTCGCCGCCGTCGGTCAGGGACTCGACGAAGTCGCGCAGGCGAAAGCGGGCGAAGTCGATATTGGCGATGCGCGACGGCGCTTCGGTGCTGTCCATAGTGCGTTTCTTCCTGTTGTTCCCTGGCGTTTGCGCTCGCGCGGTGCCGCTTGCGGCCGCCGGGACATCACGGTAGCCAATTCCGCGCTGATGCTGCACGATATCGGGAAGTCCTTCGTCGCGGAAGGGGCGTCTGCCGCCGCCTTCCCAACCAAAAGCCCTAGGGAGATCCGCATGTCGCAGCGCACCAAGCCGCCCTTTCGCGCCGAGCACGTCGGCAGCCTCATTCGCCCCGACGCCCTGGTCAAGGCCCGCGAGGGCAAAGCCAAGGGCGAGATCTCCCAGGCGGCGCTGCTGCAGGTTCAGCAGGAGGCGATCCGCGACATCGTCCGCCTGCAGGAGGAGCTCGGTTTCCGGGCGATCAACGACGGCGAGTTCAATCGCGGCGGCTGGCAGAACGACTTCCAGCTCAAGTTCACCAACGTCACCCGCGTCAAGTCGCGCTTCAGCGTGCATTTCCATTCGGCAAAGGGCGAGATGGAGTTTCAGCCGCCGACGCTGGAGGTGAGCGGCAAGCTGGCGCGCCCGGCCGGCATCTTCATCGACGATTTCAGGTTCCTGAAGTCGATCGCGCACGGCACGCCCAAGATCACGATCCCGTCGCCCACCGCCTTTCATTTCCGCGGCGGCCGCGACGCCGTCGATAAGACGGCCTACCCGGACATGGCGGATTTCTTCGCCGATCTCACCCGCGTCTACCGCGAGGAGATCGCCGACCTCGTCGCGGCCGGCTGCCGCTACCTGCAGATCGACGACGTCAACCTCGCCTATCTCTGCGATCCCAACATGCGCGAGCAGGTCCGCACGAACATCGGCGAGGACCCGGCGAAATTGCCCAAGCTCTACGCCAAGCTGATCAACGACACGATCGCCGATCGACCCAAGGACATGACGATCTGCCTGCATCTTTGCCGTGGCAACTCCGCCGGCAATTGGGTGGCGGACGGCGCCTATGATCCGGTCGCCGATCTGCTGTTCAACGAGATCGACGCCGACGGCTACTTCCTCGAATACGACAGTCCACGCGCCGGCGGCTTCGAGCCGCTGCGCTACCTGCCGAAGGGCAAGATCGCGGTGCTCGGCCTGGTGACGACGAAGCACGGCGGCCTCGAGAAGAAGGACGAGCTCAAGCGTCGCATCGACGAGGCGACGCGCTATGTCGACCTCGACCAGCTCGCGATCAGCCCGCAATGCGGCTTCTCGCCGAGCATCGAGGGGTTGGCCATGACCTACGAGGAGGAACTGGCCAAGCTCCGCCTCGTCGTCGAGACGGCGCGCGAGGTCTGGGGCACGGCGTAGAATAAGACGCCGTCATTGCGAGAAGCGAAGCGACGAAGCAATCCAGCCCGTCGCCGCCACGCTCTGGATTGCTTCGCTGCGCTCGCAATGACGGCGGCGTTTTGAAGGTTCTAAACGCAAGACATGATCGCGGGGAACGCCACATGACTATTCGGATCGCCGCAATCGCATCGACCGCGGCGCTTGCCGCGCTTGCCGCCGCCCAGCCGGTGGCGGCGCAGAAATCCGCCGACACGCTGCGTGTCGCCTTCGCCGATCCGATCTCCAGCCTCGACATCACGCTGAACTTCAATCCGGAGGCGCAGTTCTTCGCCGCCGCCGTCTTCGATCCGCTGGTGACCTACGATCGCGCCTCGCGCACGATCAAGCCGGTCCTCGCCGAGAGCTGGCAACGCATTTCGGATACGGTGGTCGAGTTCAAGCTGCGCCACGGCGTCAAGTTTCACGACGGCAGCGACTTCACCGCCGATGACGTCGTCGCGACCCTCGAGGGTCTCGCCGATCCCAAGAGCAAGGCTCGCTGGTATCGGCTCGACAGCTGGCTCGACCATGTCGAGAAGGTCGACGCGTATACCGTGCGGCTGATCGAGAAGGGGCCGACGGCCTACGACGTGCCCTATCTCAGCGCGGTCGGAATCTTTCCGGCGGCGCTCTTCGGCAAGCTCGAGGACAAGGCCGATTTCGGCCGCAAGACGCCGGTCGGCACCGGCCCCTACAAGGTCGTGTCGCTGGACGCGACGAAGGGCATCGAGCTCGTGCGCAACGATGCTTACGCCAGCGCCTCGCCCTTCCATCCGGCCGGCAGGATCGCGCGGGTCCGCTCCGTCCCGATGGCCGACATGCAGACGCAGATCGCCGGCATCATGACCGGCACGCTCGATCTCATCCACAACGTGCCGCGTGACCAGGCCGAGCAGCTCGGCGAGACCGGCCAGTTCCGCGTCACCTACGCTTCGACCGCCAACTACGGCTATATCATGATGGATGCCGCCGGGCGCTCGGGCAACGCGGCGCTGGCGAAGCCCGCGGTGCGCAAGGCGATCGAGCTGGCGGTCGACCGCGAGTCGCTGCGCCGTAACATTCTTCCAGGCGGCGGCAACGCCCAGCTGATCGACGCGCTGTGCGACGACTGGGAGATCGACTGCCCGGACAAGATCGCGACGACCCCGCCGCCGCCCGACCTCGCCGCGGCGAAGAAGCTGCTCGCCGAAGCGGGCTATCCCGATGGCTTCGATCTCGAGATCACGACCTACAGCTATTCGCGGGCGACGGCCGAGGCGGTCGGCGGCGAACTGCGCAAGATCGGCATCCGCGCCACCATCGACCAGCGGACGATCGCCTCCTACATGGAGAAGCAGACGAGCGGCAAGGTGCAGATGATGGTCGCCGAGATCAGCTCCGGCGGGTCGCCGACGACCTATCCGGCGCTCCGCCTGCTCTACATGTATCCCGATCGCGACTACGCGCGCGACGAGGGCATCCGCGCCATGGTCAACCAGGCGACCGGCGAGCTCGACATCGCGACGCGGAAAGGCACCTATGCCAAGATCTACGACCGGATCAACGCCGAAGCCTATCTGATGCCGCTGATGACGATCCCCGCCAGCCTGATCCACGGCAAGGATCTCGATGTGGGACCCGGCTCGATCAACGCCTTCGGCGCCGATCTCGCGCGCATGTCATGGAAGTAGCGACGGCGGCCGCGGCGAGGGACGCTCGGCGAAGGGCCGGCGCGAGGCCGGCCCATCGGGCTGAGAGTCGTCTCCGAGGCTAGAGGATTAGTAGCGCCCGCGCGCAAAGGCCTCGGCGTCGAGCCGGGTGAGGCCGATGTCCTGCAGCTCGCGGTCGCTCATCTGGGCGAGTTCCTGGCTCTCTCGTGCATGCGTCCGCCACGCGGCGATTCGGGCCGCCAAGGCGCGAAGCCAGGATGTTGCGACGGGGGCGCGATCGCTGTCGCGCGTCAGGGTCAAACCTTGATGTAAGCTCATAGTGGACCGCACCTCTTTCTCTCCGCGAAGGTGTTTGGGCCCTCCCAGTGATGTCGGCTGTTGGGATGAATATAGGGCAGCACCTCTTACCTTTCAACGTTAAATTTGTGCGGTGCACAATACTTTAGGGCGGGGCTGCCATGCGCCGGACATGCGAATGGCCGGCGCATGGCCGGCCATTCGTCAAACGAGCGGATCGAAGTGCGGCCGAGGCCGACAGCCTAGAAACGGGCGCGGCGGAACGCCTGAACGTCGCTGCGGCTCAGCCCGACGTCGGCGAGCTCGCGATCGTTCATGCAGGCAAGCTCCTGAAGCTCGTTCATGTGCTTGCGCCACGCGAGAAACCTGCCGACCAGCGTCGACAGCCACGACTGCACGAGCGGCGCGCCCTGGGTTTCGCGGGACTGGAGGAAGCCTTCCTGGATGCTCATCGTGGACCGCATGTTCGTGTCTCCGTCTAGGTTCGGGCCGTCGCTTATCGGGCCGCATGAGGTCCAATATAGGACAGTATTTCTTACCTTTCAGTAAATTTCTTGTGCGGCGCACAATCGTTTCCGGGGAGCCTGCCATGCGCTTTTGGCGAGGCATCGAGATTTGCCGGAATCCCCCTTGATATATCCATACCGGTAAATTATTTCCTATTCAGAGCAACCTGCGGGCGGGAAAATGGTGCGTTCTTCACCACGCGAAGCCGAAGAGGAGCGGGACGCCGGATGCGGCGGGGGCGCTGCGTCGCTCCGCGCCGATATCTCTCCTGCAAATCGCCTGTATTTTCAGGCGGCGTTCGCCGCCGCGGCCGCAGCGGCAAGATGTCCTCCGGCACGGGTTGCGCTAAGATAGCGGCGTTGACACCGGAGG
>JAQGID010000088.1 GCA_028291405.1 Rhodospirillales bacterium
GGTGACGCGGTGATGGGTGATGATGAGGAATCGCGTCTCGGCGCTTGCCGCGATCTCCTCGACCAGGCGGCAGAAGCGGTCGACGTTGGCGTCGTCGAGCGGCGCGTCGACCTCGTCGAGGACGCAGATCGGCGCCGGGTTGGTCAGGAACACGGCGAAGAGCAGGGCGAGGGCGGTCAGCGCCTGCTCGCCGCCCGAGAGAAGCGAGAGAATCTGCATGCGCTTGCCCGGTGGGCTGGCGAAGATCTCGAGCCCGGCGGCCAGCGGATCCTCGCCTTCGTCGAGCTTGAGATGCGCCTCGCCGCCGCCGAACAGCCGGACGAAAAGCTCCTGGAAATGCGCGTTGACCTTGGTGAAGGCGGCGAGCAGCCGCTCGCGCCCTTCGTGGTTCAGCGCGTTGATCCCTTGGCGTAGCCGGGCGATCGCCGCGGTCAGGTCGGCGCGCTCGTTGGTCAGGCCGGTGATGCGCTCCTCGAGCTCGGCGGCCTCGCTCTCGGCGACGAGGTTGACCGGGCCCATGCCGTCGCGCTCGCGGACCAGCCGCTCGAGCCGGGTTTCGGCCTCGCCGACCGGCGGCATGATTTCGTCGGCGGGAATCTCGGCCACCGCGAGGATCGCATCGGGAGCGCAGTCGAGTCGCTCGGCGATGCGCCCCTGCAGCTCGCCGCGCGTCGCGCCGGCATGCTCGACGGCGCCTTCGCAACGGACGCGCTCCTCACGCGCCGCGGCGAGCGCAGCATCGGCCTGTTTCTGGACCTTTTCGGCCTCTGCGAGTCCACTCTCGGCCGTAGAGAGCGCGTCGCCGGCTGCGCTGCGCCGCGTCGTCGCCGTCTCGATCAGCCCGACCAGCGTCTCGCGCTGCGCCGCGATCTCCGCCGGCAGCAGCGACAGGCGTTCGATCTCGGCGGTCAGCGCGGCGTGACGCTCGACCAGCGCTTCGCGCTGCCGTTCGGCGCCGTCGGCGCGGCCCTGCCACGAGCGTTCCTCGAGGACGATCGCGGCGATCCGCTGCCGGCGCGTCGCGGCCTCGCGCAGCAGCCGGTCGTGCTCGCCCTGCGCCGCGGCTTGCACGGTGCGCCGCTCGGCGAGATCGGATCGACGCCGCGCCAGCTCGTCGCGGCCGCTCGTCGAATCGGCGAGCGCCGCCAAAGTCTCGGCCGCCGTCTCGCGATGCTGTGCCGCCTCGGCGAGATCGGCGGCGAGACGCCCCTCGCTCTCGCCCAATGCGAACAGCCGCGACTGGATCGCGGCGTCGCGCTGCACCAGCTTGTTGTGGCGGTCGCGCGCCTCGGCGAGCCGGCTCAGCGAATCGCGCATCGCCTGCCGTGCGGCCGCCTCGGCGCTCGCCGCGGCGGCCGCGGTGGCCGTCGCCGCTTCGAGCTCTTCCTGGCGGGTGGTGACGACCGCATCGGCCGCGGCGCTCTCCTCCTTCAACTGGTCGAGGCGGTTGCGCTGCCGCAGGCGCTGGGCCGCGACGGTCGGGACGCCGGCGGCGACGGCGAAACCGTCCCAGCGCCACAGCGCGCCGTCGCGCGACACCAGTCGCTGCCCGGGCAGAAGGCTGGGCGCCAGCGCCGCCGCGGCGGCGGGATCCTCGATGATGCCGATTTGGCCGAGCCGCCGCGCGAGGGCGGGCGGCGCGGTCACATGCGCCGCCAGGCTGTCCATGCCGGCGGGCAGGGCGGGCGGCGCATCATAGGGCGGCAGCTCGCGCCAGTGACGCGGCGCCGCCGGGTCGAGCGGTGCCGCGAGGTCCTCGCCGAGCGCCGCGGCGAGCGCCGCCTCGAACCCGGCGTCGACGCGGATCGCATCGAGCAGCGGCGGGCTCTTGCCGGCGAAGCCATGGGCGAGCAGCTCCTGCAGCGCCTGCGCCTCGGCACGCAATTTCGCACGGCGGCCTTCCGCCTCCTGCAGCGGCGTCCGCGCGGCGCCCTCCTGCCGGCGCGCCGCGGCGAGCGCCGCCTCTGCCGCCTCGGCGGCGGCGCGCGCCGTCTCGACGGCGGTCTCGGCAATCGCCAGCGAATCGGCCTCGCCCTCGAGCTGGCGCGGCTCCGGCCGTTCCGCTTCAATGCCCTGGCGCTGCGCCACTGTCTCGGCGAGGCGCTGCGTCAGGCGGCGATGGCGGTCGCCGGCATCGGCCTCCTCGCGGATCAGCGCTGCCCGGCGCGCCTCGATCGACGCGATCTCGCCGGTCAGCCGCGTCACCTCGGCCTCAAGGGCCGCGACCGCGGCGGCGGCATCGCGAAGCGCGCTGCCGGCGGCCTGCTGCTGCGCGATCTCGTCCTGCTGCGCCAGCGTCAGCCCATCGCGCTCCTCCTTGAGCCGGCCGAGCGCGGCGGCGGCGTCGGCGGCGAGCTCGTCCTCGCGGGCGCGGTCCTGGGCGAGCTGGCGCAGCCGCTGCTCGGCCTCGCCGCGCGCCGTCAGGACGCGCCGCTCCTCCTGGTCGAGCGTATCGCGGGCGACGGCGAGGCGCTGCACCTCGGCGGCCGTCGCCGCCTCGGTCTGGCGCAGCCCCGGCAGCGCCTCGGCGAGCTCGGTGCGGATACGCTCGGCGGTCAGCGCCGCGGCGGTGCGGCCGCCGACCTCGCGCTCCGCCTCGCGGAGCCGCGCCTCGGCCTGCGCCAGCTGCACCTCCGCGTCGCGCCAGCGGAGGTGCAGCAGGATCGCCTCGGCCCGCCTGATGTGGTCGGAGAGGCGGCGGTAGCGGCCCGCCTGGCGCGCCTGTTTCTTCAGCGTCTCGAACTGCGCCTGCAGCGTGACGACGACGTCGTCGAGCCGTTCGAGGTTCGCCTCCGCCGCCTTCAGCCGCAGCTCGGCTTCGTGGCGCCGTGAATGCAGCCCGCTGATGCCGGCAGCCTCTTCGAGGAGGTGGCGGCGCTCGACCGGCTTGGAGTTGATGATGGCGCCGATGCGGCCCTGGCTGACCAGCGCCGTCGATTGCGAGCCGGTCGCCGCGTCGGCGAAGAGCAGCTGGACGTCGCGCGCCCGCACCTCCTTGCCGTTGACCCGGTAGTCCGAGCCCGAGCCGCGCTCGATGCGCCGCAGGACCTCGAGCTCTTGCTGCTCGCCGAAGGGCGGCGTCGATTCGCCGCCGGTATTGTCGATCGAGAGCCCGACCTCGGCAAGGTTGCGGGGCGGGCGGCTGCTGGTGCCGCCGAAGATGACGTCGTCCATCTCGCCGCCGCGCATGCGCTTGGCGGAGCTCTCGCCCATCACCCAGCGCAGCGCCTCGACGAGGTTCGACTTGCCGCAGCCGTTCGGCCCGACGATGCCCGTCAGCCCGGGCTCTATCATGAGCTCGGTGCGGTCGACGAAGGATTTGAAACCGGTGAGGCTGAGGCGGGTGAACTGCACGAATCTACCTGGTCAGATCGGGGTCAGCTCTTGGCCGCCGCCTTGAGGGCGTCGTCGAAGCTGTCGTAGGGCAGGGCGCCGACCAGCTTCTTGCCGTTGATGAAGAAGGTCGGCGTCGATTCGACCTTGTAGTCTTTCTCGGCCGTCATCCGGCTCGCCAGGATCTTGTTCTGCGTTGCATCATCCTTCATGCAGGCCTGGAACTGCTCGTCGCTCATGCCGCCGAGCTTGGCGATGCGGGCGAGCGCAGCTTGCGGGTCGCTGGCGCGCACCCAGGTCTCCTGCTGACGGTACAGGACGTCGATGAAGCCGTAGAAGCGCTCCGGCGGCGCGCAGCGCGCCAGTGTCGAGCCCTTGAGCGCGAGGCCGTCGAGCGGAAAGTCGCGGAAGATCAGCTTTGCCTTGCCGGTATCGATCCACTCCTGCTTGATCTTCGGCAGCGTCTCGGTCTCGAAGGCGGCGCAATGCGGGCAGGTCATCGAAGCGTATTCGATGATGGTGATCGGCGCATCGGCCTTGCCGAGGACGCGGTCGTCGCTGTCGACCGGCGCCGCCTGCTGCGTCGCCTCCGGCGCGGCTTGTGCCGGCGCCGCGGTCGCCGGCGTCGATAGGGCGGTCACGCCGGGCAGCGGACGCTCGCTCGCGTACCACCAGGCGCCGCCGAGCGCGGCGATGACGATGACGCCGAGGCCGATCCAGATCTTGGACATAATTGTCTCCGAACCACTAGATGTTGATGCTAGGCAAATCGCTGCGGCAATGCAAGACGTGCCGACTCCGGCTCAGCCGCTGCCGATTATGGCGCTTCCGAGCCGCTCGAGCGCGTCGCGCAGGGCGGGATCCTCGACGCCGTCGAGCCGCTCTCGCAGCGCCGCCTGCTCGCTCGGCAGCAAGGGCCGCGGCGGCGTCGGGGGCACCTCCGAGCGCGGCGGCGGCGGGCCCTGCACGATAGCCAGACGGGCCACCGCACGGTAACCGAAATACGCGTTGATGCGCTCGAGGATGACGGGCTCGCGGTGCTGGATCTCGACCGCGACGCCAGGTGCGACGCGCAGGCGCAGCGTGCCCTCCTGGCGCTGTCCGCGCGGAAAGGCGAGCTTCACCGGCCAGCAATGCCCGGCCAGCGTCGTGCCGACGATCGCCGCCCATTCGCTGAGCAGCTTCGCCTCGCCCAGCCCCTGCTTGCCGAGAATCGGGCCGGTGAGCCGCGGCAGCTCGGTGCCGACTCGCCGCATCCCGCCGCGCCGAAGCGCGGCGCGGTCGCCGGCGGGCCCGGGGCTCGCGACTTTGGCGCGTTTGAGCGGGCTCTCCGTGACGTGTGCCATGGCGTCATGATAGAGGACGGGCGCCATGGCGTCGACCTCTCCCCGTGATCCCGAGCCGCTGCAGCGGGCGCTGCTTGCCTGGTACGATCGGCATCGCCGAATCCTGCCCTGGCGCGCCCTCCCCGGGCAGCGCGCCGATCCCTATCATGTCTGGCTCAGCGAGATCATGCTGCAGCAGACCAGTGTCGTCGCCGTTGCGCCCTATTTCCGCGACTTCCTGACCCACTGGCCGGATGTCTTCGGACTCGCGGCGGCGCCGCTCGACGACGTGCTGCACGCCTGGCAGGGGCTCGGCTACTACGCCCGAGCGCGCAACCTGCACGCCTGCGCCCGCGCTCTCGTCGAGCGCCATGGCGGGGTCTTCCCGGACGATATCGCGTCCCTGCGCGTCCTGCCGGGCATCGGCGAGTACACTGCCGGGGCGATCGCAGCGATCGCCTTCGACCGCAAGGCCACGGCGGTCGACGGCAACGTCGAACGCGTTGTCGCGCGGCTGGATGCGGTCATGACGCCGCTCCCCGAGGCCAAGCCTGCGTTGCGCCGCATCGCCGCCGGCCTCGTCCCCGACCGCCGCGCCGGCGATTTCGCGCAGGCGATGATGGATCTCGGCGCTACGGTCTGCACGCCGCGCAAGCCCAATTGCGTGCTGTGCCCGTGGCGCGAGCCTTGCGCTGCGCGTGCCCGCGGCATCGCCGAGCAGCTGCCGGGGCGCGCCGCCAAGAAGACGAAGCCGACGCGCCGCGGGATCGCCTTCTGGACGCTGCGCCGTGACGGCACCGTGCTGCTGCGGCGCCGGCCCGAATCGGGCCTGCTCGGCGGCATGATCGAGGTGCCCTCGACGGCGTGGCGCGAGGAGGGCTGGACGCTCCCCGCCGCGCTCGGCGAGGCGCCCGTCGCGGCGCGCTGGCGCACCCTGCCGGGCCTGGTGCGCCACAGCTTCACGCATTTCGACCTCGAGCTGACGGTGCTCACGGCGCAGACCGCTGCCGCCGCCGAGGGGATCTGGGCGCCGCTCGACCGGCTCGGCGATCACGCCCTGCCCAATCTGATGAAGAAGGTCGTCGAGCATGCGCTGCGCCACAGCGGACCGGAAGAGGCGGCTCCCGCGGTGTAAGCCGGCGTCAGCTCTTGCGCGTATCCGCCTCGAGCAAGCCGCGTAGCTCCTCTGCCGCCTGTTTCGTCGTCTGGATCAGCTGGCGCTCGTCCTTGTAGATACTGTGCTGCTCGACCAGCACCCGCTCATCGTGGTCGCGGAACGTCGTTATCGTCCGCGCGATCTCATCCGCCGGCAGTCCCAGCTCGCGGAGGACGTCTGCGGTCATGCGCAGACTCGCGTCGAGGGTCTCGCGGACGATCCTGGTGACGCCGACGTCCATCAGCAGATGCGCGGCGCGGCGGTTGCGGGCGCGCGCCAGGATGACGAGGTGCGGAAAGTTGCGGTGCACCGTCTGCACCACCTTCAGCGCCTCGCCGACGTCGTCGAGCGCTAGTACCAGTACCTTGGCGGTCTCGGCGCCGGCGGCCCGCAGCATGTCGGGCCGCGTCGGGTCGCCGTAATAGGCCTTGGTGCCGAAACGGCGGACCTGGTCGATCTGGTCGGGGTTGAGGTCGAGCGCGGTGAAGCGGATGCCGCGTATCATCAGGACGCGGCCGATGATCTGCCCGACCCTCCCGAAGCCGCAGATGATGACCGGCGCCGCCTCGCCCTCGATCGTGTCGAATTTGCGCGGTGGCCGGCGGTCGAGCTTCGGCAGCAGAAACCGCTCGGATGCGAGGAAGAGCAGCGGCGATGCCATCATCGACAGCGTGACGATCAGGATGGCGCCGTCGGATTGCGCGTGATCGAGGATGCCTTCGCCGACGCCGACCGCGAAGAGCACGAAGGCGAACTCGCCGGCCTGCGGCAGCGCCATGGCAAAGCGGATGGCGTTGCGCATGTCGTGGCGGGCGACCCGCGCCAGGACGAGGCCGATCGCGAACTTGAGGAGGAGCAGCGCGACGACGGCGCCGAGGATCACGAGCGGCTCGGCGATCAGCAGCCCGACGTTCGCCGCCATCCCGACCGAGATGAAGAAGACGCCGAGGAGCAACCCTTCGAACGGCTTGATGTCGGCCTGCAGCTCGTGGCGGTACTCGGAGTCCGAAAGGATGACGCCCGCGATGAAGGCGCCGAGCGACATTGACAACCCGGCCTCGGCGACCAGCACCGCGGTGCCGATGACGATGAGCAGCGTCGTCGCGGTGAAGATCTCCGGAGTCTTGGCCCCGCCGATCGCACGAAAGATCGGCCGGATAAGGAAGCGTCCGCCGATCAGTACGATGAGCAACGCCCCGCCGGCCCTCGCCAGCGCCAGCCAGACGCTGCCTCCGGCCATCGACGGAACGCCGCCCTCGAGCAGCGGCAGCAGCGCGATGAACGGGATGATCGCGAGATCCTGGAACAGCAGCACCGAGAACGCGTCGCGGCCGGCTTGGGTCGTTAGCAGGTCGCGCTCCGCCAGCATCGGCAGGACGAGGGCGGTCGAGGACAGCGCAAAGCCGAAGCCGAGGACGAGCGCGGCGGGCCAGGTGAGTCCCATCCGCTGCGCGATGAGCGTCAGCAGCCCCGTGGTGACGATCATCTGGGCGGCGCCGAGGCCGAGCACCGAGCGCCTCATCACCCATAGCCGCGCGGGCCGCAGCTCCAGCCCGATCAGGAACAGGAGCATGACGACGCCGAGCTCGGATACCTGCGCGATGCTCTCGACGTCGCTGACCAGCCGAAGCCCGGCCGGGCCGATGATCAACCCGGCAACGATATATCCCAGGACGTTGCCGAAGCCGAGCCGCTTGACCATCGGCACGACGATGACCGCCGCGGCGAGCAGGACGATCGGGGCGTAAAGGAACGACATGCTCGGACTCCGGGACGTTGGCTCATGCCGTACGTACGGCTGACGGATCGCGCGTTCGGCACGACGCCGAGGCGGGCTCTTGTGCAGCGCTGGGTTTTTTAACGTTTATCATTTCTAATCACCGCATCGTCGGCTTCTGAGAAGAGATCACACCATGCGAGCAGCCCTCCGCGGCATCAATGGCCGAATTCTCCTGCTGCCGATTGTCGCCGTCGTCGCGCTCGCTGCAGTCGGCATCGTCTCGGTCCGCACGATCCGTTCCGTGACCCTCGACGAGCATCAGGCGCGTGCCCGCGTCGTGACCGAATCTGCGATCAAGATCGTCGAGGCATTCGAGGCCAAGGCGGCCAAGGGCGAGATGTCGCAGGAGGCCGCACAGGAGGCGGCAAAGGACGTGCTCCGCGCGATCCGCTATGACGGCACCGAGTATGTCATCGTCCGGCAGCTCGACGGTATCAGGATCGTAACGGTGCCCAGGGCGGGAGAGGGCAAGCAGACGATCGACGACAAGGATGTCGATGGCACGCCGATCACCCGTAACCAGATCAAGTCCGCGGAGACCGGCGGCGGCTACAACTATTATCTCTGGCCCAAGACGGCGGGCACGCCGCCGATCCGCAAGGTGACTTACGCGAAGTTCTCCGGGAGCTGGAAATGGATCGTCTCCTCCGGCATCTACCTCGACGACGTCGAGGCCGCCGCGTGGGAGGAGACGCTCCGCACCACCGCAACGGTCGCCGTCCTGGCGCTCTTGACCTTCGGCCTCGCGCTGTTGCTCGGCCGGCGCATCACCGGGCCGATCATCGGCCTCGTCAGGGTGACGCATCGGCTTGCCGAGGGCGATCTCTCGGTCGAGGTCCCCGGGCTCGGCTGCAAGGACGAGATCGGCACGCTGGCGCAGGCGATCGCGATCCTCAAGCAGAATTCCGCCGAGGCCGCGCGGCTGCGCGACGACCAGGACCGCCGCAAGAGCGAGGCGGCCGCCGAGCGCCGCGCGGTGATGAACAAGCTCGCCGACGATTTCGAATCGTCCGTGAAGCGAGTCGTCGATGGGATGGCTTCGTCCGCCACCGAGATGGAGGCTTCGGCCAATGCGATGACCGCGGCGGCTTCGGTCGCCGACGTGCAGACGATGGCCGCCGCCTCCGCCGCTGCCGAGACCAGCGCCAACGTCGAGACCGTCGCCGCCGCCGCCGAGGAGCTCGCGTCGTCGATCCACGAGATCGCCCGCCGTCTGTCGCAGTCCTCGCAGATCGCCGCCAGCGCCGTCGCTGAGGGCGAGAGCGCCAACGAGGCGATGGTCGCGTTGATCGAATCGGCGAAGCGGGTCGGCGACATCGTGACGCTGATCAGCGGCATCGCCAGTCAGACCAATCTGCTGGCTCTCAACGCCACGATCGAGGCCGCACGTGCCGGAGAAGCCGGCACGGGCTTCGCGATCGTCGCCAGCGAGGTCAAGTCGCTCGCGACCCAGACCGCCAAGGCGACGGAAGAGATCCAGGCCAAGGTCGTCGAGATCCAGACGATGACCGGGACGGCGGCAACCGCGATCGAAGGCGTCGGCAAGACGGTGGGACAGATCGACGAGGTCACCGCCGCGATCTCCGCCGCCGTCGAGGAGCAGGGCGCTGCGACGAACGAGATTTCGGGGAACGTCCAGCAGGCGAAGTCGGGAACTCGTCAGGTCTCCGACAACGTCGCCGCCGCCCAGCGTGCAGCCGCAGAGACCGGCGGGATCGCCGTGAACGTTCTCTCCGCGGCCGGCGCCGTGTCGCGCGAGGCCGAGCGACTGCGCTCTGAGGTTGATCGGTTCCTCGCCGGCGTGCGTGCCGCCTGACCGGGCGAACGAGCTCGCCGGTTCGGCCGTTCCGCGTCCGTGTGCCTCAGTACGGGTAATAGCGGAACGAGGTCATCACGGTCACCTCGTCGGTGCGCGGGCCTCCGCCGACGCTGGAAAACGCCTGACGAACCGTGTAGGAGGCCTGCAAGCCGACGGTGGCGCGCCCGAAACTGCCCTTGTAGAGATCGTGCCAGGCGCCGCTGGTGGCTTGCCACATGTTCTTGGTCTCTGCGGCGCAGACCGTCGATCCCTCGATGTTGCAGCCGGTATTGACGAGCGTCGGCGAACCATAGCCTGCCGTCGAGGCGGCGCCGGCGCGATCGGCATGCTCCCATCCGCCGTAGAGATAAACATCGGTACCGACCCACGGATGGCCGACCAGACCCGCGAGAAGCTGCCCTTCGGGGATGGCGACAAGCGTGTTGCTTCCGGACAGGGCGACGTCCGGCAGCTGCGATGAGCTATACCGCCCGATGCCGGCGCCGACGAGGCCGCTCAACTGCAGGTCGAGCAGTTTCGGTATGACCGGCATAATGGCGGCGAAGCCGCCGCCATAGCCCCAGACGTCGTGGGTCGTTCCCGCCGTACGGTTGGTGAACATGCGGGCGAGGCCCTTCAGCTCGTAATGGCCCCAGCCCGGCTCGAACGCGACCTTGGCAATGACGTCCGGCATGATGTCGTTGGAATAGGTCGTCGTAGCGTTGAGCAGCCCGGCGCTGTCGCCGGGATTGTTGACGTTGACGCCGGCGGGGGCGGCGAAAGGACTAGGCGGAAAGACCGCCTGCGGGCTCTCGAAGGAAACGCCGGCAGAGACGGCGTCGCTGAATTTCTCGACGATACGCGCCTGTGGGTTGCGGGTCCAATTGAACCCCGGGACATATTGCGCATCGATCGTCAGCGGTATCTGCTCGGTTCGCGGCACGATGCCCGTCGAATTCGTCGTCAACAAGCTCCAGTTCTGGCCGGCGAGGATATGAAGCCCGTACCGGTCGAGATCGACGGTGCCATAGGCTACGCGCAGCCGCGGCACGTAGCTGTTGCTCTCGCGCGAGTTGGAAGCCGTGCCGACCCCCAGGAAATCGCTCTCGACATAGGCCGCGAGGTGCGTGTCCTGGTCGACGTCGCCGCCCACCAGGAGCGAGATGCGGCTCTGCCGCGCGGTGCCACGGAACTCCTGCTCGTGGGCCAGGACCGAGTTCTTGAACGGGATGCCGCCGAAGTCCGTAGCGACGTCAGAGACGTCGTTGCGCGAGCGGTAGATCCCTGCGGCTTCGAGGAAGCCGCCGAGCTTCAATTTGACGCCACCGATCTGAATGCTGCCGTCGTCGGTTCTGGTGACCAATGATTTCGGCTGCGGCTGCGCCGCCTGCGCTTGTGTTTGCGCCTGTGCCTGTGCGGCGGCGGCCTGCGCCTGCCTCGCCTGCTCCTGCGATGCCTTGACCTGGTCCTGCGAGCGTTTCAGCTCGGTGGATTGCGTCGCCATATCTCGCTTGAGCTGCCGCAATTCCTGCTGCAGCGCCCTGATTTGCTGTTCGACGGCGTCGATGCGGCCGGCGGGCGTGGTCTGGGCGATCGCGGGGACGCCCGATGCACAAATGGCAAGAGCGAGCGCGCTGGTCGAAAGCAGGTAGGGCTTCGGATTCCATACAGGCATTCTTTCCTCCGCTCGCGGAAAGTTTTTAGCCTATTCAGAATAGAAAGGTTAACGGTCTTATTTGTCTAGAACAAGAGACATATTTATGTACGTAAATCTCAAACGTAATAAGTTAGTCAATATCTAGGCCGAGTATATACGTTGGAGATGAAGTAAACTTTTGTTTGCGCTCCTGTCGCGTGCGGCCCGCTAGGGCGACGAATTCAGTCAACTTGCGAAGAGACGCCATTTCGGGCGTGTTGCCGAACGGGTTTGATGCAACGGAGACTCTGCTGTTCTCCGTCCCTGCTCCTGGTGATGGTATTGATCGGCGTGGCAGGCTGTTCGACAATTTTTGCCGGCGGTGCGTCGGCGGTAAGTGTTCTACTCCTGCAACGCCTGCTGCCGCGCATGGGCTTCGATAGCCGAATGGGTGGCGGCCTAGCCGGACTTCTCCGCCCGCACCTGCTGCCGCAGGAGGTCGATAGGCACCGGTTTGCCCTTGCGCTCGACGTGCCAGAAGGACCAGCCGTTGCAGGCCGTAGCGCCCTGCACCTGGGCGCCGACCTGGTGGATCGAGCCGAGGCTGTCGGCGGAGATCAGCGTGCCGTCGGCGCGGATCTTCGCAGTCCAGCGACGGCGGGCGTCGAACAGCACCTCGCCGGGGCGCAACAGGCCGCGCTCGACGAGGGTCCCGAAGGGGATGCGTGGCTCGTCGCGTTCGACCGGCGCGTTGACCAGCTCGGCGGCGGCAGGTTCGACTGCGGCGATGCGCTCGCGCGCCAGCGCGGCATAGTCCGGATCGCGCTCGATGCCGATGAAGCGGCGGTTGAGGTAGCGCGCGACGGCGCCGGTAGTGCCCGTGCCGAAGAACGGGTCGAGCACGAGATCGTCCTGCTTGGTCGAGGCCAGCAGGACGCGATGCAGCAGCGCTTCGGGCTTCTGAGTCGGATGTGCTTTCAGCCCGTCACGCTTCAGTCGCTCCGGGCCGGTGCACAGCGGAATCAGCCAGTCGCTGCGCATCTGCAGCTCCTCGTTGAGCGCCTTCATCGAGCGGTAGTTGAAGGTGTAGCGCGAGTCCGCCGAGCGGGCGCACCACAGCAGCGTCTCATGCGCATTGGTAAAGCGCCGGCCGCGGAAATTCGGCATCGGGTTGGTCTTGCGCCAGACGATGTCGTTGAGGATCCAATAGCCGAGATCCTGCAGGATGGCGCCGACGCGGTAGATGTTGTGATAGCTGCCGATCACCCAGAGCGCGCCATCCGGCTTGAGCACCCGGCGCGCCGCGGTCAGCCAGGCGCGGGTGAATTCGTCATAGGCCGCGAAATCGGTGAATTTGTCCCAATCGTTGTCGACGCCGTCGACCCGCGTGTTGTTCGGCCGCAACAGATTTCCGGCGAGCTGCAGGTTGTAGGGCGGGTCGGCGAAGACGAGATCGACCGATGCCTCTGGCAGCGCATTCATCGCTGCGACGCAGTCGCCTTCGAGCACCTGGTTGACCTGGAATGGCACGATTTCCCCCATCGCGCGGAGAATGGACTCGCCGAATCTCCCCGTCAATGGAATCGTTTCACCGACTCAATAGCTTAGACGGGATTCCGGTGACTCCACTTCAATCCGCCTCCGCGCCGACCTCGAAGGGCAGA
>JAQGID010000111.1 GCA_028291405.1 Rhodospirillales bacterium
CATTCCGGAGACACCTCGCTCTACGGCGCCGTCGCCGAGCAGATGCGGCGGCTGGCGGCCCTCGGCATTCCCTACGACGTCACCCCCGGCGTGCCGGCCTTCGCGGCTGCGGCTGCGGCGCTTGGCACCGAGCTGACCCTGCCGGACATCAGTCAGACGGTGATCCTGACGCGGACTGCGGTTCGCGCTTCGGCGATGCCGCCGGGCGAGGAACTGGCGGCGCTGGCGGCGAGTGGCGCCACGCTGGCGATCCATCTCTCGGTCAACAATCTGGCGCGAGTGGTCCGCGATCTTGTGCCGCATTACGGTGCCCGATGCCCCGCGGTCGTCGCCTATCGCGTCAGCTGGCCCGACGAGCGCATCCTGCGCGGCACGCTCGAATCGATCCGCGGCATCGTCAAGGCGTCGGGCATCACGCGAACCGCGCTGATCCTCGTCGGCCGCGTCCTCGCCGAGAACGATTTCACCGACAGCCGCCTCTACGCCGCCGACCACCACCACGTGCTCAGGCCGCGCAAGGCGCCGAATTCGGCCTGAGGCCGCTTGCCAGTTGGATCCGGATCGGTTATTGTTTTATCCGGTTCGTTCTTTGACATGGTCGATCTGAATTCCCCCCGTGCCGCTTAGTGGGAGAGGCGCGTCCTGCAAATCACCTGTTTTTTTCAGGCGAACGGCTGAAATTTTCCCAGCCGTCATGGCCGGGGTTGACCCGGCCATCCACGTCTTTCCGGCGCGGCAGAAAAAGGCGTGGATGCCCGGGTCAAGCCCGGGCATGACAAAGAGAGCACCAAATCTAGGCCGATCTCCTGTAAAGGACCTGCATTTTCAGGCAACACCCCCCAGATCTGGTGACACCGGCCTCGCCCCCGCGATCAACCACCCCGCCGCAGCCACGCGAGCGCCGCATCGATCGTCTCGACCGACTGGCCCCTCTCCGGCGGCGGGCGGCGGACCATGATGACCGGCAGGCTGATCTCGCGCGCCGCGGTCAGCTTCGCCTCGGTGGCGGCGCCGCCGCTTGCCTTGCAGACCAGCACCTCGATGGCATGGAGATGCAGGAGATGGCGCTCCTCGGCAAGGCTGAAGGGGCCGCGACCGAGCACGAGCTCGTGCAGCTTGAGCGGCAGGGGCCGCGGCGGTGGGCTGATCATCCGGACGAGGAACCGCACGTCGGTGACGCCGGCGAAGGCGTCGATGTCGCTGGCCCCGACCGTCAGCCAGGCGCGGCGGCCGAGCTTGCCGACGACCGCGGCGGCGCCGGCGATGTTCGAGACCTCGATCCAGCGGTCGAGCGGATGATGCCGCCACGGCGGCCGCAGCAGCATGAGACGCGGCACGCCGGCGGCGTCGCAGGCTTCCCGCGCATGCGCCGAGATCTGCGCCGCGAAGGGATGCGTCGCGTCGATCACGCGATCGATCGCATGGTCGCGGAGATATCGTTCCAGCCCGGCGGCGCCGCCGAAGCCGCCGATCCGCACGTCGCCGGGCACTGGTACCGGCCGCGTCGTCCGCCCGGCGAGCGAGGTGGTCAGCGCGACGCCGTCGGGCAGCGCCTCGCGGATGGCGCGTGCCAGCGCCGCCGCCTCGCCGGTGCCGCCGAGCAGCAGCACCCGGCTCGGCTTCCGTCGTCTAGGGCCCGGCATGGGCGATCAGCCTGCCGCCGCGGTCGAAGACCATGACGTCGACGGCGATGCCGCCGGCCAGCGTCGCCAGCGCGACCTCGCGCGCCTGCGCCGCGACGAGATGAATCAGCCGTGCGGCGCAATCCGGCGAGACCGCTTCGACGATGGCGAGAATCTCGCCGGCACCCTCGGTCTGCCCAGCCTGGGCGACGCTGGCCGCCGGGCCGCCGGCATCGGCGAGGCGCGCGGCGAGGAAGCCGGGCTCGACGCGGCTGCGCGACGAGTGGAGATCGAGATGCCCCGCCGCAAGTTTCGTCAGCTTGGCGAAGCCGCCGGCGATGGTGAGGCGCGGCACGGGATGACGCCGCAGGTATTTCAGCATGCCGCCGACGAAGTCGCCCATGTCGATCAGCGCCACCTCGGGAAGGCCGAGCAGCGTTGCGACGGCGGCCTCCGAGGTACGGCCGGTCGCCGCCGCGACATGCGCGATCCCGGCGGCGCGCGCGACGTCGATGCCGCGCTGGATCGCATGGATCCACGACGAGCAGGAATAGGGGATGACGATGCCGGTGGTGCCCAACACCGAGAGCCCGCCGACGATCCCAAGGCGGCCGTTCATGGTCCGCGCCGCCAAGGCCTCGCCGCCGGGAATCGCGATGGTGACCTCGACATCCGGGACGCCGCCGCCCGAGGCCTCGGCAATCGTCGCGGCGATCAGCTTGCGCGGGGCCGGGTTGATCGCCGGCTCGCCGACCGCTAGCGCGAGACCCGCCCGCGTCACCGTGCCGACGCCCTCGCCGGCGCGAAAGGTGATGCCGCTGTTCGGTGCGCCCGGCCGCACGGCAGCGATGACCAGCGCGCCATGCGTCACGTCGGGGTCGTCGCCGGCATCCTTGACGATCCCAGCGCGTGCCCCGTCGCCGTCGCGATCGGCGAGGAAGAGGGCGAAGCTGGGTCGGTCGCCGCCCGGCAGGGTGATCGTCACCGGATCGGGGAAGACGCCGTCGCGCCAGGCCTCGAAGGCGGCGCGCGCCGCCGCCGCGGCGCAGGCGCCGGTCGTCCAGCCGCGCCGCAGCGTCCGTCCGGTCTCCGAAGTCTGCGCGGGTTCTGCCATGGCTCATAGTGTAGCGCGGTTCGCGCCGGGATACAGACGACTCCCCCTCGACGGCGCAAGCGGCTAGACTCCGGCGCCATGGATCTCGCCGGCGAAAACGCTCTCGCGCCCTATCTTCCCGATTTCGGTCCGGGGTCGGTCTGGCTGGTCGGCGCCGGTCCGGGCGACCCCGGTCTGCTGTCGCTGTTGGCGCTGCACGCGCTGCAGCGCGCCGACGCGATCGTCCACGACGCGCTCGTGGATCCGCGGATCGTCGGCCTGGCGCGGCCTGGCGCCTCGGTCGAATACGCCGGCAAGCGCGGCGGAAGGCCATCGCCCAAGCAGCGCGACATCTCGGCGCGGCTGGTCGACCTGGCGAAGGAAGGCAAGCGGGTGCTGCGGCTCAAGGGCGGCGATCCCTTCGTCTTCGGACGCGGCGCCGAGGAGGCGCTGGCGCTGGTCGCCGCCGGCGTCCCCTTCCGCATCGTCCCCGGCATCACCGCCGGCATCGGCGGCCTCGCCTATGCCGGGATTCCGCCGACCTCGCGCGACATCAACACGGCCGTGACCTTCGTCACCGGCCACAACAGCGAAGGGGTCGTTCCCGACGGGCTCGACTGGGAATCGCTCGCCAAGGGCTCGCCGGTGCTGATCCTCTACATGGCGGTCAAGCATCTCGGCGGCATCGCCAAGCGGCTGATCGCCGCCGGAAGGCCGCCCGGCCAGCCGGTCGCGATCGTCAGCAAGGCGACGACGGCGGAGCAGCGCGTCCTCGAGACGGTTCTGGGCGAGGCAGCCGCCGCCGCCGAGGCGAACGCGATCGAGACGCCGGCGATCGTCGTGATCGGCGACGTCGTCCGCCTGCGCGCCGGCCTCGACTGGCTGGGCGCACTCGCCGGCCGTGTTCTGGTCGCCGAGCCGATCCCCGGCAAGCAGCGCCAGCACGCGTCATAGCTGCCAGACGAGACGCCGACCATGCCGCTTTCCCCTGCCGCCCGCCGCGGCGTCATCGTCTTCGCCATCGGCCTCGGGGCGATCACCATCATGCTGGTCGGCGAGTACGTCTTCCTGACGGCGCCGGACTCGCCGCTCGGCCAGCGCATCGGCGCGGTCGAGGCGCCCGGCAAGGTCGCGATCGGCGGCGATTTCACCCTGGTCGACCAGACCGGCGCGACGCGCCACGTCACGGATTTCCGCGGCAAGCTGATGCTGGTCTATTTCGGCTATACCTATTGCCCCGACGTCTGCCCGACCGAGCTGCAGAAGATGAGCGAGGCGATCGACCTGCTCGGCGCCAAGGGCGACGACGTCCAGCCGATCTTCATCACCGTCGATCCCGGGCGCGACACCGTCGCGCAGATGAAGGACTATGCCGCGAACTTCCACCCCCGGCTCGTCGCGCTGACCGGCAGCCCCGAACAGGTCGCCGCCGCGGCGCGGGCCTATCGGGTGTTTTATCAGCAGGTCAAGCAGCCCGACGGCAGCTACCTGATGGATCATTCCTCGGTGATCTATCTGATGGCGCGCGACGGGACCTATCTCGCGCATTTCGGCGCCGAGAGCGACGCGGCGCAGATGGCCGCGGCGATCGCGAAACAGGAATGAGCGGGCTCATCCTCGCCGCGCCGGCGTCCGGCAGCGGCAAGACGGTGCTGACCCTCGGGCTGCTGCGCCATTTCGCGTCCCGCGGGCTGCGCGTCGCGGCCGCGAAGGCGGGGCCGGACTACATCGACTCCTCGTTTCACGCCGCCGCCATCGGGGCTCCCTGTCTCAACCTCGACTCCTGGGCAATGCGCGGCGCGACGGTCGCATCGCTGGTCGGCGACCTCGCGAGCGGCGCCGAGATCGTGCTCTGCGAGGGCGTCATGGGGCTGTTCGACGGCGCCGGTCCCGCCGGGCTCGGCTCGACCGCCGATCTCGCGGCGCTGACCGGCTGGCCCGTCGTCCTCGTCGTCGATGCCGGCGGCCAGGCTGCCTCGGTCGCGGCGCTGGTGCGCGGCTTCGCCGGCCATCGCACCGACGTCCCGCTCGCCGGCGTCATCCTCAACCGCGTCGGCGGCGAGCGGCATCGCGAGCTCCTGACGGCGGCACTCGCCCGTCATCTTCCCGATCTCCCACTACTCGGTGCCGTGCCGCGGGATGCCGAGTTGGCGCTGCCGGCGCGGCACCTCGGCCTCGTCCCAGCCGGCGAGCATCGCGCGCTCGACGTCTTCCTCGACCGTGCCGCGGCCGCTGTCGCTGCGGCGATCGATTGCGACGCGCTGCTCGCGCTGGCGCGGCCGAGCGTTCTCGCAAGGCCGCGCGACGGCGCGATGCCGCTGCCGCCGCTCGGCCAGAGAATCGCGGTGGCGCAGGATGCCGCCTTCTGCTTTGCCTATCCCGCCGTGCTACAGGGATGGCGGCGCGCCGGCGCGGAGGTCGCGCCGTTCTCGCCGCTCGCCGACGAGGTGCCGGATCCGGATGCCGGCGCGGTCTATCTGCCGGGCGGCTATCCCGAGCTGCACGCCGGCGCGCTCGCCGCCAGTCGCCGCTACGGCAAGGGGCTGCGCGATGCGGCCGCGCGCGGCGCCTTCGTCTACGGCGAGTGCGGCGGCTACATGGCGCTGGGCGATGGTCTCGTCGACGCCGCCGGAGAGACGCATGCGATGGCGGGACTGCTGCCCCTCGTGACGAGCTTCGCGATGCGGCGGCTGCATCTCGGATATCGCGCAATCCGGCTCGTCGGCGACTCGCCGCTCGGCGCCGCGGGCAGCACCTATCGCGGCCATGAGTTCCACTATGCCAGCATCGTCGAGGAAGGGGCCGGCGAGCGCTTCGCGGAGCTTGCCGACGCCGAAGGGCGGCCGCTCGGCGCCGTCGGGCTGCGACGTGGCCGCACCATGGGCTCCTTCGTCCATCTGATCGACCGCGAGCTACTCCACGGTGACTTTCGGCCGTGAGGCCGGCGCTTTGGCGCGGCGCTGCGCGAAGCCGCGAATGACGACGTAGAAGACCGGCGTGAAGATCAGGCCGAAGGCGGTAACGCCGAGCATCCCGAAGAACACCGCGGTGCCGAGCGACTGTCGCATCTCGGAGCCGGCGCCGGTGGCGATCGCCAGCGGCACGACGCCGAAGATGAAGGCAAAGGAGGTCATCAGGATTGGCCGCAGCCGGGTGCGCGCCGCCTCGATCGCGGCCTCGAAGCGGGTGGCGCCGTGCTCCTCCGCCTGACGCGCGAACTCGACGATCAGGATCGCGTTCTTGGCGGCGAGGCCGACGAGCACGACGAAGCCCACCTGCGCCAGGATGTTGACGTCCATGCCGCGCAGCAGCAGGCCGCTCACCGCCGCGAGCAAGCACATCGGGACGATCAGCACGACCGAGAGCGGCAGGCTCCAGCTCTCGTACTGCGCCGCCAGCACGAGGAAGACGAAGACGACCGAGCCGGCGAAGACGAGCAGCCCGGCGTTGCCGGCGAGCTTTTCCTGATAGGCGAGCTCGGTCCATTCGAAGCCGAACCCGTCCGGCAGATGCTCGGCGGCGAGGCGCTCGAGCGTTTCCAGCGCATAGCCGGTCGAAAAGCCGGGCTTGGTGTTGCCCTGCAGCTCGGCCGCCGGGTAGAGGTTGTAGCGCGGCACCCGGTAAGGGCCGGTGATGTCGCGGAACTGCGCGACCGAGCCGATCGGCACCATGGCCCCGGCCTCGTTGCGGGTCTTGAGATTGGCGATGTCGCGGATGTCCTCGCGGAACGGCGCGTCGGCCTGGGCCATGACGCGATAGGTCCGGCCGAGATAGTTGAAGTCGTTGACGTATGACGAGCCGAGATAGACCTGCAGCGTCTCGAAGACACGGTCGGCGCTGACGTTCAGCATCTCGGCGCGGACGCGGTCGATATCGGCATAGACCTTCGGCGTCCTGGTGTTGAACAGCGAAAAGATGCCGGCGAGTCCTGGATCTTGATTGGCGGCGGTGGCGAGCTCCTGGGTAGCCGCCTCGAGTGCGACGAGGCCGCGGCCGCGCTTGTCCTGGACCATCATCTTGAAGCCGCCGGCATTGCCGATGCCGCGCACCGGCGGCGGCGCGATGGTGATGATGAAGCCTTCCTGGATGACCGAGAGTCGTTGCTGCAGGCTGGCGAGGATGCGGTCGGACGAGAGACCTTGCGCGACACGATCCTTGAACGGCGCGAACACGGGGAAGATCGCGCCGGCGTTCGACGCGTTGGTGAAGGTCGCCCCGTCGAAGCCGGCGAAGGGCACGGCATGGACGATGCCAGGGGTGCCGAGGATAATGTCGGCGGCGCGGCGAACCACCGCGTCGGTCCGCGCCAGCGACGATCCCGGCGGGAGCTGGATTACGGTGATGAGGTAGCCCTGGTCCTGCTGCGGAATGAAGCCGGTCGGCGCCCGCTCGAACTGCCAGCCGGTGAGGCCGATGAGCCCGAGATAGACGACGAGCACGACGACCGCAGCGCGGCCAAGGCGCTTCGTCAGCCCGGCATAGCCGCCGGCCAGCCGGTCGAATAATCGGTTGAAGCCGCCGAAGAAGGCATGAATCGGCCGCGTCAGCCGCGAGTGCTTTGCCGTCGCGCTCTCCTCATGCGGCTTGAAGAGGACGGCGCAGAGCGCGGGGCTGAGCGTCAGTGAGACGATGCAGGAGATCACCGTCGCGGCGGCGATCGTCACCGCGAACTGGCGGAAGAACTGGCCGGCGATGCCCGGGATGAAGGCCGCCGGGATGAAGACGGCGCAGAGCACGAGCGCGATCGCGATCAGCGCGCCGCCGACCTCGTCCATCGTGCGGTGCGCCGCTTCGCGCGGCGCCAGACCCTGCCGCAGATTGCGCTCGACGTTCTCGACGACAACGATCGCGTCGTCGACGACGATGCCGATCGCGAGGACGAGGCCGAACAGCGAGAGATTGTTCAGCGAGAAGCCGAAAGCGGCGAGCACCGCGAAGGTGCCGATCAGGGAGACCGGGATCGCGACGATCGGAATGATCGAGGCGCGCCAAGTTTGCAGGAAGAGGATGACGACGATGACGACGAGGATCACCGCCTCGTAGATCGTCTTGATGACCTCGCTGACCGATTCGGCGATGAACTCGGTCGGGTTATAGACGATGTCGTAGCGCATTCCCGCCGGGAAATCCCGCGACAGGTCGGTCATCGTCTTGAGCAGCAGCTTGGCGGTCGCCAGCGCGTTCGAACCCGGCAGCTGGAAGATCAGCAGCGGTACCGCGTCGCGCTTGTCGAGATAGCCGTTGGCGCCGTAGTCCTGTGCGCCGAGCTCGACGCGGCCGATGTCGCGGATCCGCGTGACCTTCCCGCTCGGGTCGGTCCGCACCACGATATTGGCGAATTGCCGGGGGTCGATCAGCCGGCCGAGCGTCTCGACGTTGAGCTGGAAAGCGCCCGGGTTCGGAATCGGCGGCTGGTTGAGGACGCCTGACGCGACCTGCACGTTTTGTGACCGCAGCGCGGCGACGACGTCGCCGGCGGTGAGGCCGCGCGCCGCGATCCGCTCAGGGTCGAGCCATACTCGCATCGCGTAGTCGCGGGCGCCGAAGACGCGCACGTCGCCGACGCCGTCGAGCCGTGCCAGCACGTCCTTGATCTGCAGCGTCGCATAGTTCGAGAGATAGAGCTGGTCGCGCGATCCGTCGGGCGAGCTGAGATGGATGACCATCAGCATGTCGGGCGAGTTCTTGCGCACCGTGACGCCCGAACGCTGAACGTCGGTCGGCAGCTTGGGCGTCGCGATCGCGACGCGGTTCTGCACCAGGACCTGGGCGGTATCGAGGTTGGTCCCGAGCGCGAAGCTGATGGTGAGCGCGAGATTGCCGTCGCCGGTCGCCTGCGAGCTCATGTAGAGCATGTTCTCGACGCCGTTGATCTCCTGCTCGAGCGGCGTCGAGACGGTCTCGCTGACGGTCTCGGCCGAGGCGCCGGGGTAGTTGGCGCTGACGACGATGGTCGGCGGCGCGATCTCGGGGAATTGCGCGACCGGCAGGGCGAAATAGGCGATGCCGCCGACCAGCGTGATGAAGATCGAGAGGACGCTCGCGAAGATCGGCCGATCGATGAAGAAGTGCGAGAGGTTCATGTCGCCGCGCTCAGCTCGCCTGCGGGTCAGGCTCGATCTTGCCGGGCTGCGGCGTGACCTTCGCCCCGGCGCGCGCCCGCATCAAGCCGTCGATGACGATGCGGTCTTCTGCCTTGAGCCCGTCGCGGACGACGCGCAGCCCGTCGATGATCGGGCCCGGGCGCACGACGCGCGCCTCGACGGTGCCGTCGTCCTTTACCACCATGACGATCTTGCGCGATTGATCGGTGACGATTGCAGCGTCCGGAACGAGCAGCGCTTCATAGGGCTCGGAGCCGGGCAGGCGCAGCCGTCCGAATTGTCCCGGCGTGACGAAATTGTCGGGGTTCGGAAAGAGCGCGCGGGCGCGGATCGTTCCGGCGCTGCGGTCGATCTGATTGTCGACGAAATCGAGCACGCCGCGGCGCGTCCAGGTCTTCTCGTCGGTCAGGCGGACTTCGGCGGGCAGCTTGCCGTCGCGGGTCGAGCCGAGCTTGCCGGAGGCGACGGCGCGTTGATACGACAGGAAATCCGCCTCGCTCATGTCGAAGATGAAGTGGATCGGGTCCAGCGACACGATCGTCGTCAGCAGCGTCGTCCCGCCCCCGGCGCCGCCGGTGACGAGATTGCCGATGCTGACCTCATGGCGACCGACGCGGCCGGTAAGCGGCGCCGTGATATGGGAGAATTCGAGATCGAGCTCGGCGGAGCGGAGCGCAGCTTTCGACGCATCGATCCCCGCCGCGGCGTCGCGCATTGCCTGCTGCCGCTCGTCGAAGGTGCTCGCCGGCGCGAAATCGCTCTGCCGGAGCTGGGTGGTCCGCTGCAGCTGGCGGTTCGCCAGTTCAAGCTTGGCTTGCGCCTGCGCCAGCTGGGCCTGCGCCGAATCGCGGGCGATCTCGAAGGGGCGGGGGTCGATGACGAGCAGCAAATCGCCTTGCTTGACGAACTGGCCGTCTTGGAAGTGTATCTCGGTGAGATAGCCGCTGACCCTCGCCCGGATCTCGACGCTGTCGACGGCGGTGAACTGTCCGGTATATTCGTCCCACTCGACCACGCTCTTCTTGAGCGGCGGGCTGACGGTGACCGGCGGTGGACCTCCCTGCGCCAGGGCGAACGCGCCGCCGACGAATGCCCAGGCCAGCACGGAAGCGACGGCGAACCGGGAAAAGCTGCGCATTGACAGTCGGGGGTGGTCAAGAGCCATCGTCGAGGCGTCCTTGGCGCGTGCTGTGCGGGAGAAGGCCGATGAACTCTCCGAATGGAGCGGTGATAAAATTGCATCGCATCATAGCCATGCCGTCGCGCGTGACGCCACCCGTCGATTGGCACCCTCAATGCAATGCAGAGTTGTGGCGGCTCCCCCTTGAACATCGGCCGCGGCCCATACGACTCGTCGACATTGCCCGCAAACACCGGGTAGAGCGCGATGCCCTCCGCTCGTAAGAATCGGGCCATGACGACACAACGCAAGGTGCCTCCCATGCTCGAGGAGAAATATTGGACGGCGGTCGCCGGGCGCGCCCGCGCGGCCGACGGAAATTTCGTTTACGCCGTGCGGACGACGGGCATCTATTGCCGGCCGTCCTGTCCCAGCCGGCGTCCCTCCCGCGAGAACGTCGAGTTCTTCCCCCTGCCGGAGGCGGCCGAACAGGCCGGTTATCGTGCCTGCCGACGGTGCCGTCCGCAGGAACAGGCGGCCGTCGATCCGGCCGTCGCGCGGGTGCGGCATGCCTGCCGCATCATCGAGACGGCGCTTGCTGAGGGCGAGGATGGGACGCCGTCGCTCGGCGACCTTGCCGAGCAGGTCGGCGCCAGCCCGTTCCATCTGCAGCGGCTCTTCAAGCGTCACCTCGGCATCTCGCCGCGCCAATTCGCCGACGCCCGCCGGCTGGCGCTGGTGAAGAAGCTGCTACGCGACGGCGACGGCGTCGCCGGTGCGCTCTATGGGGCGGGCTACGGCTCGTCGTCGCGGCTCTACGAGCGTTCCGACGCGCAGCTCGGCATGACGCCGGCGAGCTACAGCAAGGGCGGCAAAGGTGCCGAGATCGCCTATACGCTCGCCGACAGCGCCTTCGGCCGCCTGCTCGTCGCGACGACCGAGCGCGGCATCTGTGCCGTCAGCCTCGGCGCCGACGATGCAGAGCTCGTTGCCGGGCTACGACGGGAATACCCCGCGGCGGCAGTCGCGCACGACGGATCGCGCCTCGCGCCGGCGGTGGCAACAGTGCTGGCGCTGCTCGCCGGCCAAGAGCCCGATCACGCGCTGCCGCTCGACCTGCGGGCGACGGGTTTCCAATGGCGGGTCTGGCAGGAGCTTCGCCGCATCCCGCGCGGCGCGACCGCAACCTACGGCGAGATCGCCGCCGCGCTCGGTCGGCCGGAAGCGGTGCGCGCTGTCGCCAATGCCTGCGCCGCCAATCGCGTTGCGCTCGTCGTGCCCTGCCACCGTGTCGTCCGCGGCGACGGCGCGACCGGCGGCTATCGCTGGGGAACGGCCCGCAAGGCGGCGCTGCTCGCCGCAGAAAAGAAACCCTAGGCGCTTGTCTTGGACGCCGCGGTCGGGTTATGTGGCAGAGTGCCGTCCCTTCAGCCACGTCGCTTCGATACAGCGCCCCGGTCGATCGCCCTCGCCGCCGGCGAGGTCAGGCTGCACGTGCGCGAGAGCCCAAGAGCCCGCCGCCTCGCCTTGCGGATCGACGCCGCCGGTGAGGCGGTCGAGCTGGTGCTGCCGCGGCGCGTCTCGCTCGCCGCCGGGCTTGCCTTCCTCGAGTCCCGGCGCGACTGGGTGGCAGAGCGGCTGGCCCGGCTGCCGGATCATGTTCCCTTCGCCGACGGCGCCATCGTGCCGGTCTTCGGAACGCCGCACCGCATCCGCCATGTCGGGCTGCGCCGCCGCGGCGACGCACGCAGCGTCGCGCTCGTCGATTGCGAGATCCATGTGATCGCCGATCCGGCGCATCTCGCGCGCCTCGTCCGCGATCATCTGATCGGGATGGCGCGGATCGAGATCGCTCGGCGGGCGCGGACGCTCGCGGCGCGCATCGACCGACGCATCGTTCGCATCACGCTGCGCGACACGACCAGCCGCTGGGGCAGCTGCACCGCATCCGGCAACCTCGCCTTCTCGTGGCGGCTCGTGCTCGCGCCCGAGGCGGTGCTCGACTACGTCGTCGCGCATGAGGTCGCGCATCTCGCCGAGATGAACCACGGGCCGCAATTCTGGCGGCTCGTCGAGACTCTGGCGCCGGGCTCTATGGGTCAGCGCGCCTGGCTCACCGATAACCGGGCGCGGCTGCTGCGCTACGGCTGAGCCGCGACGCCGAGCGGCGACGGGATCAGCCGCTCGCGCTTGATCAGCCAAAACAGCATGAGGATTCCCGGTACGGCGGCGGCCGTCGTCAATAGGAAGAACGGGATCCAGTCGAGCTGGTCGACGAGCCAGCCGGACGGTGCCGAGAGCAGCCGTGTCGGCAGCGCGGCGAGCGAAGAGAACAGCGCGTATTGCGTCGCTGTGAAGGCAAGGCTGCAGAGGCTCGAGAGATAGGCGACGAAGGCGGCCGAGCCCATGCCGTTCGTGAAATTCTCGGTGAAGATCGAGAGCGCCAGCATGGCGTTGCTATGGCCGGCGAGAACTTGCGCCACATACATCAGGTTCGAAAGCATCTGCAGCACGCCGCCGAGCAGCAGCGCCTGCAGCAGGCCACGGCGCGCGACCACGCCGCCGCCGAATGCGACCCCGCCCAGCGTCGCGGCGAAGCCGACCAGCTTGGCAATGTTGGCGACCTCGATCTTCGAGAAGCCGAGTTGCTGATAGAGCGGGTTCGCCATGCTGCCGGCCATCGCCTCGCCGAGCTTGTAGAGCACGATGAAGAGCAGAACGGCGAGCCAGCCCTTGCGCCGCACGAGGTCCGCGAAGGGCAGCAGCACCGCCTCGCGAAGGCGGGCGGCGATGCCGCCACGGGCCGTCCGCGGCAACGCCTCGGCCACGACCGGTTCGCGCGTCAGCAAAACCGTCACCATGCCGATGCCCATCAGCGCGGCCATCACGGCATAGGCGAAGCCCCAGCCGCCGAACTGGGCGGCGTAAAGCGCGCCGGCGCCGGCGGCGAGCAGGCCGAAGCGATAGCCCCACTGCGTCGCCGCCGCGCCGGCACCCTGTTCCTCAGGGCGCAGCAGCTCGATGCGGAAGGCGTCGATGACGATGTCCTGGCTGGCCGAAAGGAACGCGACGAGCGCCGCCAGCATGGCAGTGGTCGCGAGGTCGGCGCGCGGGTCGGTGCGGCCGAGCAGGACGATCGTGACGAGCAGCAGCGCCTGGATCAGCAGCGCCCAGCTGCGGCGTCGCCCGAGCCGCCGCGTCGCCCACGGGATCGGCACGTGGTCGAGGACCGGCGACCACAGGAATTTGTAGTTGTAGGAGAACCCGACGAGGACGAAGAGACCGATCGCGGTGCGCGAGACGCCCGCCTCGGAGAGCCAGAACGACAGCGTCGCGAAGGTCAGCGGCAGCGGCAGGCCGCTCGAGAACCCCATCAGGAGAATCGCGACAAGCCGTTTCTCGCGGTAGATCCGCAGCGAGCGGAGCCAGGCATTCATCGGCGAACCATCAGCGATCCCTGCTTGGCCGGGAATCGAAAGGGGCGGCGCGTCGGCGCCACCCCTCGTTCTCCCCAACAGCGTTCTCCGACGGCTATTCCTTGACGTCGGCCGCGACCTGCATTCGGACGATCGCATCCGGCTTGCTGACCGAGCCGTTGCGCGCCTGGTCGCCCTTCTTGATGGCGTCGATATGCTCCATCCCCGAGACTACCTGGCCCCAGACGGTATATTGCCCATCGAGGAAGGAGGCCGGCGCGAAGCAGATGAAGAACTGGCTGTCGGCGCTGTTCGGGCTGGCGGCGCGGGCCATCGAGCAGGTGCCGCGCAGATGCTTCTCGCGGCTGAACTCGGCATCGAGGTTCTGGCCGGAGCCGCCGGTGCCGTCGCCGCGAGGATCGCCGGTCTGCGCCATGAAGCCCTCGATGACGCGATGGAAGACGATGCCGTCGTAGAAGCCCTCGCGCGCCAATTCCTTGATGCGGGCGACATGCGCCGGCGCCAGGTCCGGGCGCAGTTCGATGACGACGCGCCCGGCGGGCACGTCGAGGTAGAGCCTGTCTTCGAGATTAGCTGCGGTCACCGCGGCCCCCTATGTCTCTGATCGCGGCGTTATCCCATATCACCGCTCGGCTGTCGGCTATTTTTTCTTCGCAGCGTCGCTGGCGAGCTGCATCTTGACGATATGGTCAGGGTTGTCGACCATGCCGTTGTCGTCCTTGTCGCCCTTCTTGATCTTGTCGACGAACTCCATGCCGGAGACGACCTGGCCCCAGATCGTGTATTTGCCATCGAGGAAGGGGGCCGCGCCGAGGCAGATGAAAAACTGGCTGTCGGCGCTGTTCGGACTGGCAGCGCGCGCCATCGACACAGTGCCGCGGACGTGATGCTCGTTGCTGAACTCGGCGTCGAGCGTCTGGCCGGAGCCACCGGTGCCGTCGCCGCGCGGATCGCCGGTCTGCGCCATGAAGCCGGCGATGACGCGATGGAACGCAAGCCCGTCGTAGAAGCCGCGGCGCACCAGCGCCTTGATCCGCGCGACGTGGTGCGGCGCCAGATCCGGCCGCATCTCGATAACGACCCGTCCCGCCGGCACGTCGAGATAGAGCGTGTTGTCGAGATCCGCCGCGTGCGCCGCCGGAACGGCCAGGAGGAGCATCGCGGCAAGGGCGAAGAATCGTGCGAGCACTGTCATTGGGCGTCCGTGATAAGGAGGGGAGGTCGCGACCTTAGCCGATGGTGCCGCGCGAGAGAAGCACTCTGCTCCGGCGTCGG
>JAQGID010000112.1 GCA_028291405.1 Rhodospirillales bacterium
AAGCCGGTGATGATCGTCACGGGAATCTTGCGCAAGCTGGTCGAATTCAGGCTGGTCAAATTGACGGCTCCTTGAGGACGAGGGGCAGGCCGGCGGCGACGAGGACGACGCGGTCGGCGAGGGCGGCGATCTCCTGGTTCAACCGCCCGGCCGCGTCGCGGAAGCGTCGCGCCAGCGCATTGTCCGGCACGATCCCGAACCCGACCTCGTTGGCGACGAGCACGACGGGGCCGGCGACATCGGCCAGCGAGCGCAGCAGACCTGCCGTCTCGGCGGCGAGATCGGCCTCGGCGAGCAGCGCGTTCGAGAGCCACAGGGTCAGGCAATCGACGAGAACCGGCCGGTCCGGCCGCGCCAGCTCTTCCAGCGCGCCGGCGAGGTCGCGCGGCGCCTCGACCGTCTCCCAGGCGAGAGTCCCGGCGGCGCGGCGCTCGCGATGGTGGCGGATGCGCTCCGCCATCTCGGAATCCTCCACCGTCGCGGTCGCGACATAGGTCGCGCGCCTGGCGGCGCGGGCGATCAGCGTCTCGGCATAGCGGCTCTTGCCCGAGCGCGCGCCGCCGAGCACCAGCGTCACGCGCGGCAGGGACGAAACCGCGGACCCCGGCGCGGCAGCCGTTTCGGACATCGACAAGACTCTCTCCTCCGCCCGAGGAAGGTCGAACAGGCTGGCGACGAGGAGGTCTCCTGGCTCGGGGTCGTCGACCGCGGCGCCTTCCCAGCCCTAATCCGTGGGCCAGTGGCGCGTGCCGCGGTCTCGCCGCTTACAGTTGCGGGGGCAGCGCCGGTATCGCACCGGACTTCCCTGTCTCGTCACGCGGCCCGACGCTAGCACGGCGGCCGCGCCGCTGGCCAGCCTATCGGTTCAGACCGGTTTCTGGTTGACCGTAACGACCTGGAAGCCGTGACCGGTGCCGGCGCCGTCGTGGCGCTCGATCCGGGTCAGGGAGCAATTGTCGATGCGGAAGGCGAGCGCCGCCTCGGGGGCGAGGTCGAGGGCGGCGGCGAGGGCGGCGCGGATCGTGCCGCCATGCGCGACGGCGATGATGTCGCGCCCGTGGTGACGCTGCTCGATGCGGCGCATCGCTTCGCCGACCCGCGCCATCACCGCGACGAAGCTCTCGCCGCCGTCGGGCGCATGCGTCGCCGGGGCCAGCCAGAAGCGGTGATAGGACTCCCCGAGCAGGTCCGGCAGTTCGCTGTAGCGCCTGCCCTGCCATTCGCCGAAATGCTGCTCGGCGAGGTCGCTGTCGACGACGACCGCGGGACCGGGCATCGGATCGGGCCCGGGAAGTCCGGCGGCGATGATCGCCGCGGCGGTCAGATGGGTGCGCCGCAGGTGGCTGGTGACCCAGACCGCATCGCGCGGCAGCACCGCGGCGAGCCCGGCGAAGGCGGCGGCGTCGCTGCAGTCGCAGTCATGGTCGGTCTGGCCGTAGATGCGGCCCTCGTTGATGGTGACCGGCGCATGGCGCACCCACCACCAGCGCGTCGTCGTCACAGCGCCGCGACCGTCAGCAGCACGGCGATCTCGGCCATTTGCTGCGCCGCGCCCAGCACGTCGCCGGTATGGCCGCCGATCTGGCGTTGCGCCAGAGTGCCGATCGCGGCGACGGCGATCGCAGCGGCGACGAGGGCCGCGATGCCGCCCGACAGGCCGAGGCAAAGCAGCGCGACGACGACCGCGATGGCGAGGCACCAGGCCTGCGCCGCCTCGTCGGGCTGGCCGGCGCTGGCGCCGAGCCCGTCCGGCCGGGAAGGCGCGAGGAACCGCATCAGCAGCGGCATGGCGGCACGCGAGACGGCATGGGCGGCGATCAGCGCCAGCCCCGCTTCCGGCACGGTGAGGGCGGCGAGCGCCGCGACGCGCAGGCCGAGGCTGAAGATCAGCGCCATGACCCCGTAGGCGCCGCTGCGGCTGTCACGCATGATCGCCAGCTTGCGCTCGCGGTCGGCGCCGCCGCCGAATCCGTCGGCGGTATCGGCCAGCCCGTCCTCGTGCAGCCCGCCGGTCACCAGCACGGTCGCGGTCAGCGCCAGGAGGGCCATCGCCGCCGGCGGCAGGCCGAGCCAGGCGGCGATGGCGAAGGCCGCCCAGCCGATCAGCCCGACGACAACGCCGACCAGCGGGAACGCGCGCATCGACCGCGCCAGCAGCCCGCTCTCGATGGGAACGAGGCGATAGAGCGGCAGCCGCGTCAGGAAGCTGCCGGATGCCAGGAGATCGTCGCGCCAGCCGGCGAGGAAGGGCAGGACCGCGCTTGTCCGGAAACGTTCGTCGAAGCTCATCGCCCCAGGGTAGAGCAGTTTGCCCTCGGCGGGAATCCGCGACCTTGCCGCGCCCGTGCCGATCGTGGAAAGTGCGGCCACCCAACCCCGGCCCAGCCCAGACCCAAACGATCGGACGAAGTCATGCCACCCCAAGCCCCAGCGGCGACGCTCGCGGAAATTCGCACCCTGCTTGGCGAGCTGCCGGGACCCGATTTCGAGGCCGGCACCGCCGCGGCCTTGCGCGAGGCGCAGCTGACGAAGCCGGCCGGCGCGCTCGGCCGGCTCGAGGAGATCACCGCCTGGCTCGCCACCTGGCAGGGCAAGTACCCGCCCGTGCTGAACCATCCGCGCACCGCCGTCTTCGCCGCCAACCACGGCGTCGCTTCGCGCGGCGTCTCCGCCTTCCCGGCGGCGGTCACGGCGCAGATGGTGGCGAATTTCGTCGCCGGCGGCGCCGCGGTGAACCAGCTCTGCAAAGCGGTCGACGGCGATCTCCGGGTCTACGAGATGGCGCTCGACCAGCCGACCGCCGATTTCACCGAGGCGCCCGCCATGTCGGAGGAGGAATGCGCCAAGGCGATCGCCTACGGCATGATGGCGGTCGAGCCCGGTCTCGACGTCATGGCGCTGGGCGAGATGGGGATCGCCAATACGACATCGGCGGCGGCGTTGTGCTGCGGCCTCTTCGGCGGCACGACCGCCGAATGGGTCGGGCCCGGCACCGGCGTCGCCGGCGAGGCGCTGCAACGCAAGATCGCGGTGGTCGACGCCGCGGTCGCCTTCCACCGGCCGCAGTTCGGCGATGCCTTCGACGTGCTGCGCCGGCTGGGCGGTCTCGAGCTGGCGGCGATCGTCGGCGCCATCATGGCCTGCCGCCTGGCGCGGGTGCCGGTGCTGCTCGACGGCTATGCCTGCACCGCCGCCGCCGCGGTGCTGTTCGCGGCGGACAAGCGCGCCCTCGACCATTGCCTCGTCGCGCATCGCTCGGCCGAGCCCGGACATACGCGGCTGCTCGAGCGCATCGGCAAGGCGCCGCTGCTCGATCTCGGCATGCGGCTCGGCGAGGCCTCGGGCGCGACGCTCGCCGTCGCCGTCCTGAAGGCCGGGCTCGCCTGCCACACCGGCATGGCGACCTTCGGCGAGGCCAGCGTCAGCAATCGCGACCAATGACGCAGCGCCTCCAGATCCGCGGCATCCTCCTCGCCGCCGCCATCGCCTGGCCCAACCCGACGCCGCCGCCCGGCGCCCCGCCGGACGGCCATCTCACGGTGCGGATCGATGGGCTGCGCAGCAACGACGGCCAGGTGATGGTCGCGATCTTCTCGCGCGACTTTCAATTCCCCGATGGCGACTACGCCGACGAATGGGTCAAGAAGCCGGCAAGGACGAGCGGCGTCACGGTCACCTTCGGCGGCCTGCCGCCGGGAAACTACGCGATCGGCGCCTTCCATGACGAGAACGGCAACGGCAAGCTCGACACCAGTTTCATCGGCTGGCCGAGCGAAGGCTACGCGCTGTCGAACGACGTCCGCCTCAGCTTCTACCGCCCCCGCTTCGCGGAGTCGGCGTTCGCGGTCGGGCCGGGGGAGCAACGGGTGACGTTGCACATGGGATATTAGGGGACTCACTTATTCCCGTCATTGCGAGCCGCAGGCGAAGCAATCCATGCCGGCGTCAAATGAGATCGTCGTACAGATCGCGCCAATCCGGATTCATCGCCGCGATAAGAGCAACCTTCTTCGCACGTGAGCCGCCCTTGATCTGCTTTTCACGCGAGATCGCGTCCGGCATCGTCGCATGGAACTCACACCAGACGAGAAGTTTGCAGCCGTACTTCGTCGTGAACCCGGGAACGATGGCATCGCGGTGCTGCCAAGCGCGCTGTGCAAGGTTCGAAGTCACGCCTGTGTAGAGCGTGCCGTTCGGCTTATTCGCCATGATGTAAACGCAAGGTTTTTTCATCGGGCGGAAAGGTGGATTGCTTCGCCTGCGGCTCGCAATGACGGGAAAAACTGGTTGCGATTCTAATACAATGTACGCGTAATACGTGCAATCTTCACTCCCCGACCTGCAGCAGCGCCCCGCGGCGCCGCGCATTGCGGAAGGCCAGCAGGAAGGCCGCCACTCCTAGCGCCAGGTAGACCACGTTGAGCGCGACCGCCGCGGCGAAATGGTCGAGGCGGAATGCGTGGTCGAACATCACGGCGCGCATCCCCTCGAAGACATGCGCCGAGGGCAGCGCCCAGGCGACCGGCTGGAGCCAGACGGGCAGGATGCCGACCGGGTAGTAGACGGCGCTGACCGGCGCGATGACGAAGACAGCGAGCCAGGCGATGCTCTCGGCGCCCATGCCGTTGCGCAGGATCAGCGCGGCGATCATCAGCCCCATCGCCCAGCCCATGACCATGAGATTGAGGAAGAAGGCGACGAAGGGCAGGCCGAGACCGAAGATCGAATAATCGTAGAGCGGAATCGCCAGCAGCATCGCCGGGACGACGCCGATCAGCACGCGGATGAAACTCATCGCCAGCATCGCGATGATCCACTCATAGGGCCGCAGCGGGCTGACGAAGAGATGGCCGAGGTTGCGCGACCACATCTCCTCGAGGAACGAGACCGAGACGCCGAGCTGGCCGCGGAACAGCACGTCCCACAGCATGACGGCGGCGAGCAGCACGCCGAAGGCGCGCGCTACCCAGGTCGAGTTGGTCACCAGGAACTGGCTGGTGAAGCCCCAGAGCACCATCGTGATGGTCGGCCAGTAGACCAGCTCGAGGGCGCGCGGCCACGAGCTGCGCAGCAGGTAGAGATAGCGCAGCAGCATGGCGCCGACCCGCGCCGGCGAGAAGCCGTTCACGCGCGTGCCCGGGCGATGTCGAGGAAGACCTCCTCGAGCGTCTCGCGGCCGTAGCGCGCGACCAGCGACGCCGGCGCGCCACGGTCGACGATGCAGCCGCGGCGCATCACCATCACGTCGTCGCACAGCCGCTCGACCTCGGCCATGTTGTGCGAGGCGAGCAGGATGGTGGCGCCCGTGCGGGCACGATAGGCCTCGAGATAGGAGCGCACCCAGTCGCCGACGTCGGGGTCGAGCGAGGCGGTCGGCTCGTCGAGGAGCAGCAGCTCGGGCTCGTTGAGCAGCGCCTTGGCGAGCGCCACCCGCGTCTTCTGCCCGGCCGAGAGGCTGCCCGCTGGACGGTCGAGGAACTCGGCGATCTGCAGATCGCCGGCGAGCGCGACGATGCGGCTGCGCCGCTCGGCGATGCCATAGAGCCGCGCGTAGATGTCGAGGTTCTGCCGCACCGTCAGCCGATGCGGCAGGTCGAGGTAGGGTGAGGAGAAATTCAGCCGCGGCAGGACTCGGTGACGGTGCCGCAGCACGTCCTCGCCGAGGATCGTGACGCTGCCCGAATCGGGCAGCAGCAGGCCGAGGAGGATCGCGAGCGTCGTCGTCTTGCCGGCGCCATTGCCGCCGAGCAGCGCCGCGGTGCTGCCGCGCGCGACGGTGAAGCCGATGGCGTCGAGTGCGACGGTCTCCTTGAAGCGCTTGGTGAGGCGCTCGACGATGATCGCGTTCTCTGTCACGCGCGGACTATGGCGGAAAGCCCTGCTCGAAAAAAGCCGGCGCTAACCGGCAGTAGAGGCCGTCTCCGCCGCTCTGCTATGATCGGCGGATGGCGATCGAGCAGCGGCCGGCGGCACGCTTTCACGAGATCGACGGATTGCGTGCGCTGGCCGTGACGCTCGTCCTGATCCACCACGGGTTTTCGGGGCCGATCGTCCTCGCGCTGCGCGCGAGCGGCTGGACGCTTCTCAGCGATCTCGTCTTCGACATCGGCGCCTCCGGCGTCGATCTGTTCTTCGTCCTTAGCGGCGTCGTGCTGCTGCGCCCCTATCTGCGGCGCGAGCGTCCGTTCGACGTCGCGACCTATTTCCGGAGGCGGATCGCGCGGCTCTGGCCGCCCTATCTCGCCGCCCTCGCCGCCGCCGGGCTGGTCGTGCTGATCCTGACGCGGTTCCCGACCTGGTACGGGGCGAGTCTGCTGCCCGCCTTCGATCCCGGCGACTGGCTGGCGCAGGCGGCGATCTTCAATTTCGGCTGGCCCTCGTACAATGCCGCGTGGTGGAGCCTGACGGTCGAGCTGATCTTCTATGTCGTGGCGCCGCTCGTCGTCCTGCTGCTGCGGTCGGCGCGGATCGGCCGGGCCGGCTTCGTCTGGCTGGTGGTCGCCGCGATCGCCTGCAGCGTGATCGCACTGCAGACCGGACCCGCCGGCGCCGAGATCATCGCACCGCCGAGCGCCGCGCTGCGGAGCTTCCTCGTCTATCTGCCGTGCTTTCTGTGGGGCGCTCTGATCGCCAAATTCGATTTCAGCGTGGCCGCCGGGCGGCGCCTCGCCGGCGCCGGCGCCATCGCCGCCGTGGCGGCGGTGCCGTTTCCCGCGATCAATTTGCACGCCGCCTGCGGGACGATGTTCGCCGGGCTGGTGATCGCCGCGGCCGATCGCGGCAGCGTTGCGCATGGCTGGCTGACGCGGCCCGTGACGGTCTGGCTGGGCGAGCGCTCGTACTCGCTGTTCCTCGTCCATTTCAGCGTCTTCTACCTGGTGAATTGGTCGCTCTCCCTCGTCCTGCCGGGGCGCACCCTGCTCTACGGCGTGCTCACGCGCGCGATCGGCTTGCCCCTCGCGTTCCTCGCCGCCGTGGTGTTGTTCACGACGATCGAGCGCCGTTTCGCCCGCAATCTCGCCACCGGCGACGCCTTCGCGCCATGGCAGATCCGGCGGCGTACCGGCGCGCCACATCCCGAGGCATGCCCTCCGATAACGATTTCCTGATAGAATATCGCAGCGCTGATTCCCTTCCGCGGCACCCGTCGTGCGCGATTCTCGACGGATGCCGCGGTTCGGTGCGACAAGACCCCGTGGAGGAACCGCTTACGCCATCATGCCGCGATTGTTCGAGACGCTGACCACGCCGACACGCGCCGAGCGCCGCGCCGCGAGCGTCAGCCTGCGCCTGCTGATCTCGATGCGCTGGGTCGCCGTCGTCGGCCAGGCGGCGAGCCTGCTCGTCGTGCGCTACGCGCTGGGCTTCCCGCTGCCGGTCGCGCTTGCCGGCACGGTCGTCGCCGCCTCGGCCCTGATCAACCTCGGCAATATCGTGCTGCGCCGCACCGAGCGGCGGCTCGCCGAGCCGGAGGCGACGCTCTACCTCGCCTATGACGTGCTGCAGCTGGGATTGCTGCTGTTCCTCACCGGGGGGCTGGAGAACCCCTTCGCGATCCTGATGGTGGCGCCGGTCACCGTCGCGGCGACGATCCTGTCGCGGCGCAGCGTCATCTTCCTGTCGCTGCTCGCGATCTGCGCCATCACGGTGCTGGCGGTCGCGCATTGGCCGCTGCCATGGCGTGGCACCTCGCCGGTGCTGCCACCGCTCTACATCTTCGGGATCTGGGCGGCGCTGGTGCTGTCGACGATGTTCATCGCCGCCTATGCATGGAGCGTCGCCAGCGAGGCGCGGCGGCTGCGCGACGCTTATGCCGCGACGCAGCTCGCCCTCGCCCGCGAGCAGCGCATCTCGGCGGTCGGCGCGCTCGCCGCGGCGGCGGCGCACGAGCTGGGAAGCCCGCTCGGCACGATCGCCGTCGTCGCAAAGGAGCTCGTCCGCGAGCTGCCGCCCGACAGCCCCTATGCCGAGGACGCGGCGCTGCTGCTGAGCCAGAGCGACCGCTGCCGGACGATTCTCGCCGAGCTGGCGCACCGCCCCGAGGCGGAGGGCGCGTCGCCCTTCACCCTGCTGCCGATCTCGGCGCTGGTCGAGGCGGCCGGCGCGCCCTACTACCGGCCGGGCGACGTCCGGGTGATCTATGCGACGACGACGAATACCGGCGAGGAGCCGCTCGTCGCGCGCAGCCCGGAGATCATGCACGGACTCGGCAACGTCATCCAGAACGCGATCCAATTCGCCCGCCGCGAGGTCAGCGTGACGAGCGCCTGGGACCGTGGCATGGTGACGATCGAGATCGTCGACGACGGTCCCGGCTTTCCCGCCGCGCTGCTGCCCCGGCTGGGCCAGCCCTATCTGTCAGGCCGTGGGGGCGAGGCGCAGCAGCACATGGGGCTCGGCATCTTCATCGCGCAGACCCTGCTGGAGCGTACCGGCGCGGAGGTCGGATTCGCCAATCTGCCGGAGGGCGGTGCCCACGTCACCATCACTTGGCGCCGCGCCCAGCTCGAGGCGCGCGACGAGCGCCATCCACGACGGGAGTTAGCAACATGAACGACCAAACCCCGCCGCGACGCGACGACGAGGGGGCGCTCGCGCTGCGCGGCGCCGCCGAGGCCGATCGCCGGCTGCTGATCGTCGACGACGACGCGCCGCTCTGCCAGCGCCTGGCGCGCGCCATGGAAAGGCGCGGCTTCGTCGTCGATACCGCCGAGAGCGTCGCCGCCGGGGTCGCGGCGGCGCACAACCGGCCGCCCGCCTATGCCGTCGTCGACCTGCGACTGGGCGACGGCAACGGCCTCGACGTCGTCGCGGCACTGCGCCAGAGCCGGCCGGGCGTGCGCATCGTCATGCTGACCGGCTACGGCAACATCGCGACGGCGGTTGCCGCGGTGAAGGCCGGCGCCGTCGACTATTTGCCGAAGCCGGCCGACGCCGACGCCGTCGAGCACGCCCTGCTCGCGCGCGACGATGCGCCGCCGCCGCCGCCCGCCGATCCGATGTCGGCCGACCGCGTCCGCTGGGAGCATATCCAGCGCGTCTTCGAGCAATGCGAGCGCAACGTCTCGGAAACGGCGCGCCGCCTCAAGATGCACCGCCGCACGCTGCAGCGCATGCTGGGCAAGCACGCGCCCCGAAGCTGAGAGAGGGCAGCTGAGAGAGGGAGCCGTCAGGTCTGGAGGAACGACCAGCGGTCCTCGGCCAGCACGAGGCTGGTGAGCGTGCCGCTGGCGAAGGCGCCGGTGTCGATCCCGATGCGGTTGCGGCGGACGTCGGGCTGCTCGGCGATGGTGTGGCCGTGCACGACGATCTTGCCGAAATCGGCGTTCGAGGACAGGAACTCGTCGCGGATCCACAGGAGATCCTGCGGCACCTGGGCGTCGAGCGCGACGCCGGGCCGCAGACCGGCGTGGACGAAAGCATAGTCGCCTTCGACGTGGTGCAGCGCCAGGCCGCGCAGGAAGGCGAGATGCCGCTCCGGCAGCTTGTCGCGCAGCTCATCCTGGACGCGCGGCAGATCGCGATCGGTCGACGGCGGCCGCACGCCGTAGCTGTGCAGCGTCGCGATCCCGCCATAGGCCAGCCAGGCCGGACCGACGTGGACGTCGGTGAGGAACTGGAGGAGGCTGTCCTCGTGGTTGCCGAGGAGATGAACTTGCTCGAATCCCGGCAGCGGCTGGTCGATCAGCCAGTCGATCACCGCGCACGAGGTGTCGCCGCGGTCGATATAGTCGCCCAGGTAGACAGCGACGTTGCGCGGCGCCTGGTGGGCGTAGGCGTCCTCGTGGATCAGCTGGTTGATGGCGCGCAGCAGATCGAGCCGACCGTGAATGTCGCCGATCGCATAAATACGGCTGCCCGGCGGGGTCCGCGGAAGAATGGTTTGGGCGCGCTTGCGCTGACCGAGGAACTTTTGGAGCATCGTCACGAATATAGGGCGCCGTCATCCGATCCACCATGGGCGGCCCGGATTGATTCCGCAGCGCACCAATGGCTTGGCCGGAACGCTAGCATTGCTGCGACCGTGTTGCACCCTCTTCCTCCGATACCCGGCGACCGCCTCTTGGTTAACCAATCCGTAAGCGGTCGCGCCGCATCATCCTCCGGCGGGACGCGAAGCCCCGGGGAGCCCATCCAGCCCATGCCGAACCAACGCCGCGACGAGGTCAGAGCCAGCCAGGAGCACGAGCTCTTCGAGTTCCTCCAGCGCTTGGCGAAATTCCGCACGGGACGGCGCGCGATCCAGATCCATCTGTCGCTGCTGCTGCCCTACAACCGCCGGCCGCATCACATCAAGATCGCCGTCAACACCCTCGAGTTCCTGGTCAAGAGTTTCGACGGCCAGATCTTCACGATGGGCAATTGCGACGTGATCTTCGTCTGGAAGGGCGCCGGCGTCGCGGCGATCGACGAGGTGGTGATGCGGCTGCGCCACCTGTTCGGCCACGACCCGCTGACCGAGGACGTCGACGCCGATCAGGAGAGCAGATTCTGCAGCTGGTTCGACCTCGAGCGCGACTACGAGCCGTTCCTCGCCATCGTCCAGCACCATTTCGAGACGTTTCAGAAGCGCTCGCGTCGGCTCGCCGCGATCGTCGGGCCGGCCGAGGCGGCGCAGGCGAGCGAGCTGCCGCCGCTCAGCCCGCACCGGCTGGGCGAGCTGGTCGACACCATCGGTCGCGCCGATCTCTCGAACATGATGCGCCGCCAGGCGATCGCCGCGATCGCGCAGAATACCGCGCCGGTGGCGCTGTTCCGCGAGCTTTACATCTCGATCGACGAGCTCCGCGAGATCGTCATGCCGGGCTACAACATCGCCAGCGACCGTTGGCTCTTCCAGCATCTGACCCAGACGCTGGACCAGCGCATGATCCAGCTGCTGGCCAAGAACGACGACAGCGCGATCGCCAGCGCGTTCAGCGTCAACCTCAACGTCGCGACGCTCACCTCGGACCGTTTCCTCGCCTTCGACGCAGCGCTGCCCTCGGCGACGCGCGGCTCCATCGTCATCGAGCTGCAGCTGATCGACATCTTCTCCGATCTCGCCGCCTACGTGTTCGCGCGCGATTTCGTGAAGGAGCGCGGCTATCGCATCTGTCTCGACGGCGTCAGCGACCGCATGCTGCCGTTCGTCGACCGCGACCGGCTCGGCCTCGATCTCGTCAAGATCCTGTGGAACGCCGACATTCTGGGCGAGACCCGCACCGAGCGGCGCCAAGAGATCCGTGACCTCATCACCGCCTTCGGCCGCGCCCGTGTCATTCTCTGCCACTGCGACACCGCCGAGGCGGTGACCGTCGGCCAGTCGCTGGGGATCGTCATGTTCCAGGGCCGTCATATCGACCGCCTGCTCGGCGCCGAGGCGCCCAGCTTCGCCGGAACGCAGAAACTGCGCAGCGCAGTGCAGTCCCGCCGCTGAGCCGCACCCTTGGTTTCGCTTGCGGCGCTCTCCGAACGCCCTTAAACCGGTCGATTAGGCCTCATTCCCACGCAATCGGTGCCGTATCCATGTCCGACCTCGCTACCGCGATCGACCGTCTGACCGGGACGCGAGTCCTCTGCGTCGGCGACGTCATGCTCGATCATTACGTCTACGGCCAGGTCGAGCGGGTCTCGCCGGAGGCGCCGATCCCGGTCCTCAAGATCGATCGCGAAACGCGCATGCTCGGCGGCGCCGGCAATGTCCTGCGCAACCTCGAGGCGCTGGGCGCCAGCGCCTGTTTCATCTCGGTGCTCGGCAACGACGACGCCGGCCGGGAGATCACCAAGCTGATCGGCAATTGCGCCGGCATCGAGGCGCATACGCTCGTCGAACGCGGCCGCGTCAGCACCATCAAGACCCGCTTCGTCGCGGCGAACCAACAGATGCTGCGCGCCGACCGCGAGAGCATCGCGCCGGTCACGGCGCATGTGCGCGCCGACATGCTGCGGCTGGTCGAGCAGGCGATCCCCGGGCACGAGGTCGTCATCGTCTCGGATTATGCCAAGGGCGTCCTCGCCGAGGGTGTCGCCGCCGCCGTCATCGCCGCGGCGCGCGCCGCCGGCAAGCCGGTGGTCGTCGATCCCAAGGGCACCGACTATTCGCTCTATCGCGGCGCCAGCGTGCTCAAGCCGAACCGCCGCGAGCTGGCACAGGCGACGCGAATGCCGGTCGGAACTCTCGACGAGGTGGTGACGGCGGCACGGATCCTGATCGCCGCCTGCGATTTCGGCGCCCTCCTCGTCTCGCTGTCGGAGGACGGCATGGTGCTCGTCGAGGCGGCAGGCGGAGTCCATCCCCTGCCGGCGGCGGCGCGCGAGGTCTTCGACGTGTCAGGCGCCGGCGATACCGTCATCGCGACGCTCGCGGCAGGCATCGCTGGCGGCGTCTCGCTGCTCGATTCGGCGCATCTCGCGAATCTCGCGGCCGGCATCGTCGTCGGCAAGATCGGAACCGCCGTAACCCACGCCGGCGAGATCGCCGACGCGCTGGCGCATCAGGAACATGCCGAGATCGGCAAGATGCGGACGCTGCCGCGCGCCATCGAGGAGATCGAGCGCTGGCGCCTGCGGGGATTGCGCGTCGGCTTCACCAACGGCTGCTTCGATCTCCTTCACCCCGGCCATGTCGCGCTGCTCCGCCAGGCGCGCGCCGCCTGCGACCGTCTGGTCGTCGGGGTCAACAGCGACGCCTCGGTCGGCCGCCTCAAGGGGCCGACGCGTCCGATTCAGTCGGAGGCGGCACGCGCCGCGGTGCTCTCGTCGCTGACCTCGGTCGACCTCGTCGTGATCTTCGACGAGGATACGCCGCGCGAGCTGATCGCCGCGATCCGCCCCGACGCCCTCGTCAAGGGCGCCGACTATCGGGTCGAGGAGGTCGTCGGCGCCGACATCGTGCAATCCTACGGCGGCCAGGTCATCCTCGCCGAGCTGATGCCCGGCCACAGCACGACTGCCACCATCAAAAAGATGGGAGCCGGCAAGACGATGGGCGTCGGCTGACGCGGCCTCAGGCCGTCTTGATCTTCTCCAGGAAGCGATCGACTTCGCCGCGCAGGACCTCGGACTCGCTGGTAAGGCGGGTCGTCGCGGCAAGCACCTGATCGGCGGCGCTGCCGCTTTCGCTGGCGATCTCGGAGACGCCGGCGATATGCGACGAGACTTGCTGCGTCCCCGTCGCGGCCTCGTGGACGTTGCGGGCGATCTCCGCCGTCGCTGCGCCCTGCTCCTCGACCGCCGCGGCGATCGTCGTCGCGATCTGCGAGATCCGCTCGATCGTCGCGCCGATCGCCGCGATCGTGCCGACCGCGTCGTTCGTCGAGCCTTGGATGGCCGCGACTTGGGCGATGATGCCTTCGGTCGCCCGGGCGGTCTGCGAGGCGAGGTTCTTGACCTCGCTGGCGACCACCGCGAAACCCTTGCCGGCCTCGCCGGCGCGCGCCGCCTCGATCGTCGCGTTGAGCGCCAGCAGATTCGTCTGGCCGGCGATCGAGTTGATGAGGCCGACGACCTCGCCGATCTTCTGGGCGGCGGCGGACAGCTCGTTGATCGTGGCTTGGCTGTGTCCGACCTGCTCGACCGCCTGCTCGGCTACGCGCGCCGAATCGGCCACTTGGCGGCTGATCTCGTTGATCGAGCTGGATAGCTCCTCGGTCGCCGCGGCGACCGTCTGGACGTTCGACGCCGCACGCGCCGAGGCGTCGGCGACCGCCGCCGTCCGGCTCCGCGCCTGCTGCGCGATGGCCGACATCTGCTCGGCCGTTCCGGACATCTCTTCCGTGGCGGCCGCGACCGCCGCCAGGGCGCCCGTCGCGCCGGCATTGAATTCGCTGGTCAGCTGCTCGATCGCGACCGCCCGCCGCTGCCGGTTCGCCTGCGCCTCGGCCTGCTCGGCGGCGAGCAAATTGGCGCGCTTGATGCCTTCGCGGAAACCGGCGAGGGCGCGTGCCATCTCGCCGATCTCGTCGCCCTGGTCCTGGGCCGCGACCTCGGAAGCAAGATCGCCGCCGGCGATCCGCGTCATCGCCGCCTCGAGGCCGACGATCCGCGCCACCAGATTGCGCCCGATGTATAGCCAGACGAAGAGGAAGGCACCGATCAGGCTCGCTGCGGCGATCGCCAGCATGACGAGCGTGCCGAAGACGATCGCGCCGTCCGAACGGTCGGTCGCGGTCTTCGTCTTCTTGCGCACGGCGTCGGCCTGGCGGCCGACCTCGGCGACGAGGTCGCCGGCGACGGCGCGCGCGTCGTCGAGCAGCTTGCGGCCGGCGTCCTGCGCCTCGAGCTCGCGGCGTCGGACCACGAACATGCTGTTGTCGCCCTTGCCTTGGACAAGCAGCTGGTCGACCGCAGCGTGCAGCTCGGGATACGGCTTCACCGCCTCGACGCCGGAGAGTTTCTCGGCGACGCTATGCGCAATTGCGCCGAATTGCTTGCTCAGCCCATCGATGCTCGCCGCATCCGTCGCCATCGCGACGCGATCGATGATTCCTGCCACGAGGTTGGCATTGCCGCCGAGCTCGGACATCGCCTGCGCGACCGGCACCTGATCGGCGATTAGCTTCTGCAGCGCCTCAACGGTTTCGGCGGGATCGCCATTGGTCATCGCGACCATGGCGATGTCGCTCTGCACCTTGTCGAGCGCCGGGTTGAGAATCTGAAGCACCGCCCCGTGCGCGAGGCGGCTTGCCTTGGCAGCGGCGACGCGCTGGGTGCTCAGCTCGATGCGCGTGCCCACCGCCTTGTCGAGGGCGGCAATGCGCCCGTCGACCGCCGCGTTTAGCTTGCGCAGAGAGTCCACGGCCTGCCCGCCGTCGCCGAAGGAAGCGATCTGATCGAGGGTCCGCGACACCGCCTGCTGCATCTGCTTCAGCGCCGCGAGCTGCTCGCCCCGGCGCTCGGCGGTGTCGGCGTTGAGAAGATTGGGCGCGCTCGCCACGAGCGCCTGGGTCTCGGTCGCGAGCTCCATCGTCGCGACGACCTCCGGGATGTTGCGCGTCGCGACGCCGTTGAGCAGGGCGCCGATTTGCGAGAACAGCAGCCACGCGGTCAGGCTGGCGACGACGGTCGTGCCCGCGACGGCGCCGAACGCAAGGTAAAGCCGAGACTTGATGCCGAGGCGTCGCTGGGTCTTATTCACTCTGTATCTTCCCCGTCCTTGAGCGGCGACGCAAAGCGGCCGGGCGCCGGCGCGTGAACACCCGGGAACTTGACCAAAATCGCTTTAAGATTCCGTGAAGCCGCGCAGTAACCATACGCTGCGACGAGGATTTCGGTCGCTCACACGAGGCCGGGATCGACCGCGCCGGGATCGAGCAACCGGCGGAGCCTCTGTGCCGCGACCATGGCGAATCGCAAGGTCAAGACCCGGCGGCGCGCCGCATTGAGCGGCCGCAGCTCGGAGGCGCGCAGGATCGCGGCGCCGAAGGGGTCGGCAAGGATGAGGCCGCATTCGGGCGGGATCAGCTCGTGCGGGAAACCCGCGGCGACTGCAAAGTAGAGGCGGTCGCAATATTCCCAATATTCCGGCCATTTCCGGTCGGCGCGGAAATCGGCGATCGAGGATTTGACCTCGACGATGGCGATCTCGCCGCCGCGGCCGAGCGCGATGACGTCGGCGCGCCGGCCACTGGCGAGGCTGAACTCGTGCAGGCTGGCGCAGCCGAGCTGACCGAGCGCCCGGCTGACGCCGCGTGCGAGCAAGGCAGCGCCGCCGAGCGATGGTTCCGGGGCGGCTCCGGCGGGGTCATCGGCGATCGACATGATGAACCATTCTTCATGAGGATTCTGAATGACGCATTCTTAACTATACCGCGCCAGCGCGGCACTGCACCTTAGTCGCGCACAACGTTAATTCAGGCGCCAAACGAGAGACCGATGGACGAAAAAAGAAGCAATATTCTGCGCGATGCCTGGCGCATCGCCAAACCCTATTGGGTCTCCGAGGAGCGCTGGGCGGCGCGCGGCCTGCTGACGACGATCGTCGTCCTCAGCCTGCTGCTGGTGTGGATCAACGTCCGCCTCAACTCCTGGCGCAACGATTTCTACAACACGCTGCAGAACTACGACGAGAGCGGCTTCTTCCGGCAGCTGATCATCTTCACCCTGCTGGCCGCCGCCTTCATCCTCATCGCCGTCTACCAGACCTATCTGCAGCAGATGCTGCAGATCCGCTGGCGGCGCTGGATGACGCGGCAATATCTCCACCAGTGGCTACGCCACAAGACCTATTACCGGCTGCAGCTCGACGGCGACCAGACCGACAACCCCGATCAGCGCATCTCCGAGGATCTCGCCCTCTTCCCGCAGCAGAGCCTGAACCTGTCGCTCGGCCTCTTCAGCAATATCGTCCAGGCGGTCTCGTTCTCGTTCATCCTGTGGAACCTCTCCGGGCCGCTGGCGATCTCGCTCGGCGCCGTCGGTACGATCTCGATTCCCGGCTACATGTTCTGGGCGGTGATCCTCTACACGATCTTCGGCACCTGGCTGACGATCCGCCTGGGCAGGCCGCTGGTCGGGCTGAACTTCGGCCAGCAGCGCTTCGAGGCCGATCTGCGCTTCAGCCTGGTGCGGCTGCGCGAGAACACCGAGAGCGTCGCCTTCTATGGTGGCGAGGATCGCGAGTTCACGATCT